>JAFSZR010000119.1 GCA_017459135.1 Lachnospiraceae bacterium
AAACTGTATATCCGTTGCATGTCGGCATTACCGAAGCAGGAACGGTAAACCTTGGAAATATTAAATCGGGTATAGGTCTCGGTCTTATTTTAAGCAAGGGAATAGGCGATACCATAAGAGTTTCGCTTACCGGAAATCCGGTTGAGGAGATTGTATCCGCAAAGACAATATTAAGAACTTTGGGATTAAGAACCGGTGGAATAGAACTTGTTTCATGTCCGACCTGCGGCAGAACAAAGATTGACTTAATAGGTCTTGCAAATTCGGTGGAAAGGCTTATTCAGGGATATGACAACCTTAATATAAAGGTTGCCGTAATGGGCTGTGCCGTAAACGGTCCCGGAGAAGCAAGAGAAGCAGACATAGGAATAGCGGGCGGTGACAAAGAAGGTCTGCTTATCAAAAAGGGTGAGATAGTAAAGAAACTCCCTCAAAGCGAGCTTTTAAACGCTCTTAAGGAAGAGCTTGATAATTGGGGAAAATAATAGTTGTAGTTTGTTTAAAGTGAAAACGGAGTGATAAAATGACAGGAAAACAGGTTAAAGATGTTTTTCCGGGTTTAAGATTTTCAAATGATATAAATGACCTTATCGGTCAATCTGAAGTTACGGGGATAACCATGTTCGAAAAGGATAAGAAGATGGTTATTTCTATATTGAGTAACAATCTTATTCCGAAAAAAATGATATACAAGGCTGAGAATGAGATATCTGATTTTGTTTTTGCAAACAAGCAGGTAATATGCATAATAGACGAGCATTTCAATCTTTCAAGCCAATATAAATTAAGGCAGCTTACCGATGAATATAAGGAAAGCTTTCTTCTTGAGATAAAAAATGAAAGCTATGTGAGCTACAGGCTTTTGTCACGTGGAGAATGGTATTGCAATGACGATAATGTTCTTACACTTGCACTTGAAAATACAGGACTTGCAAGAAATCATTCAAGGGCAATAAAAGAGTATTTGGAGCATACATATAAAGACAGATTTGGTATGGATATTAAGGTCGGCTTTGACTATACGGAAGAGCAAAAGACCTCTCTTCGTGCTGCCAATGAATTAAGATTAAAATATGAATTAAAAAATATAGAAGAATTAAATGAATCAAAAAGACCTAAAGCTAAAACCCAGGAAGCAAAAGAAAGCACCGGTGAAGCAGGCGTAAACGAGGGTGAAAGCAAGCCAAAGACAAATAAAGATAATTCTTCGGTGCCTTCTGAAAACAAACAGAAGTCGGATTCAAAAGTTAAGGATAATCAGACCGCAAAAGGTAATTATGATAAATTTTCGAAAGGAAAATACGGCAAAAAATCTGACGGTAATTATGATGAAAATGTTATATACGGCAGAAACTGCGAGGGAGACGTTATAAGCATAAGCGAGCTTTATGACGGCGTAGGAGTTACTTGTATAAAGGGTCAGATTATAACCCTTGAGGACAGAGAGCTTAAAAGCGGAAAGTTTATTATAAACGGCACGATAACTGATTTTACCGATACCATTTCATTTAAGGTTTTTGTTTCGCCTGATGACAGAGGACCGCTTCTTGAGGAATTAAAGCTGAACGGTTTTTATATTATAAAGGGTGTACCTCAATATGATACATATGCGAAGGAACTTACGGTTTCTTCCATAAGCGGAATTAAACCGATAAATGATTTCAGAGAAAAGAGAGTAGATACCTATCCGGAAAAAAGAGTTGAGCTTCATCTTCATACGGTCATGAGTGAGATGGACAGTGTCGTAGATATAGAAAAGGTTATAAAGCGTGCAAAGGAGTGGGGACATAAGGCAATCGCCATTACCGATCACGGATGTGTTCAGGCATTTCCTATTGCAAATCATTGCGTTAAACCTGATGAGGATTTTAAAATCATTTACGGAGTTGAAGGATACTTTGTTGATGACTTAAAGGATCTTGTTTTAAATGACAAGGGGCAGAAGATAGATTCTGAATATGTGGTATTTGATATAGAAACCACAGGTTTGAGCCCTAAGCATAATAAGATAATCGAGATAGGAGCCGTAAGGATAAAGGACGGAAAGATATGCGATACATATAACAGATTCGTAAATCCTGAGGTGGCCATACCGTATCATATTACCAAGCTTACTTCGATAAATGACGGAATGGTTAAGGAGGCTCCGACGATAGAGACCATACTTCCCGAGTTTCTTGATTATGTCGGGGATGCGATTATGGTTGCGCATAATGCAAGCTTTGATACCGGCTTTATTAAAGAGTTTGCCAAAAGACAGGGGCTTCCTTTTGACTATACCATAGTTGATACTATGACACTTGCGCATGTGCTTATACCGGAACTTGGAAAGTACACTCTCGACAGACTTTGCAAGCAGTTCGGAGTTTCTCTTGAGAATCATCACAGAGCCTGTGATGATGCTTATGCAACGGCGGAAATATATGTAAAAATGCTTGATATGGTGCATAAAAAGGGTGCGGAAACCATAAGCGAGTTAAATATGATAGGCTCCGCTTCGGCAGATAAGATTAAAAAAGCAAAAACCTATCACGGAATAATACTTGTTAAAAATGAAATAGGCCGTGTAAATTTATACAGACTTATTTCCGAGTCGCATATAAATTATTTTAACAGGCGTCCGAGAATGCCTAAGAGTCTTATAAACAAATATCGCGAAGGACTTATCATAGGTTCTGCCTGTGAAGCCGGAGAACTCTATCAGGCCGTACTTAATGATGCAAGCGAAGATGAGATTACAAGGCTTTGCGATTTTTATGATTATTATGAGATTCAGCCAAACGGAAACAATATGTTCATGCTTAAAAAGGATAGCATATCAAATGTCAATTCCGTTGAGGATCTTGAAGAAATAAACAGAAAGATAGTGGAGCTCGGAAGACAGTTTAACAAGCCTGTGGTCGCAACCTGTGATGTTCATTTCTTAGACCCGGAGGATGAGGTATACAGGCGTATTATACTTGCCGGTCAGGGCTTTGATGATGCGGATGATCAGCCGCCTCTTTATTACAGAACAACGGAAGAGATGCTTAAGGAATTTGATTATCTCGGAAGTGATGTTGCAAAGGAAATAGTTATAACCAATACGAATAAGATAGCGGATATGATTGAAAAGATTTCTCCTGTTCGCCCGGATAAATGTCCGCCGATAATAGAAAACTCGGATGAAACACTTACAAAAATATGCTACGACAAGGCACATGAGATATATGGTCCAAAGCTTCCGGATATAGTTAAGAAAAGACTTGATAAAGAGCTTAATTCAATTATATCAAACGGCTTTGCGGTTATGTACATCATAGCTCAGAAACTTGTGTGGAAATCAAATGAAGACGGATATCTTGTTGGTTCGAGAGGTTCCGTAGGTTCTTCGTTTGTGGCTACAATGGCAGGAATAACCGAGGTTAATCCTTTACCGGCACATTATATTTGTCCGCATTGTTATTTTGTTGATTTTGATTCTGACGCCGTCAAGCAATACGAAGGTCAGTCAGGTTGTGATATGCCGGATATGAATTGTCCTAAATGCGGTACGCTTATGAAAAAAGAAGGTCATGATATTCCTTTTGAAACGTTCCTTGGGTTTAAGGGAGATAAGGAGCCGGATATAGATCTTAACTTCTCAGGGGAGTATCAGGCAAAGGCGCATGCCTATACAGAGGAGCTTTTTGGAAAAGGAAAGGCATTTAAGGCAGGAACTATCGGTACTCTGGCAGATAAGACGGCATATGGATATGTTTACAAATATTTCGAAGAGCGTCATCAGGAAAAAAGACGTTGTGAGATGGAAAGACTTGCACTTGGATGTACCGGTGTAAAAAGAACCACAGGTCAGCATCCGGGTGGAATGATAGTGCTTCCGAGACACGAGGAAATTTATTCGTTCACACCGATACAAAAGCCGGCAAATGATATGACAACGGATGTTGTTACTACGCATTTTGAGTATCATTCCATAGATCATAATCTTTTGAAGCTGGATATACTCGGACATGATGATCCGACCATGATAAGAAGACTGGAAGATTTAACCGGGGTTGATGCAAAGAAGATTGCACTTGATGATAAAGATGTAATGTCTCTTTTCCACAGCACAGAGGTTCTTGGAATTGAACCTTCAGACATAGGAGGTACAAAGCTCGGAACCCTTGGTGTACCTGAATTCGGAACCGAATTTGCGATGCAGATGCTTATAGATACTCATCCTAAAGCATTTTCAGACCTTGTCCGTATAGCAGGTCTTTCTCACGGAACAGATGTGTGGCTCGGAAATGCTCAGACACTCATCCAGGAGGGAACCTGTGAGCTTTCCTCGGCAATCTGTACACGTGACGATATTATGGTTTATCTTATGTACAGAGGACTTGAATCCGGACTTGCTTTTAACATTATGGAGAAGGTAAGAAAAGGAATTGTTGCAAAAGGGAAATGTGAACAATGGCCTGAATGGAAGGAAGAAATGAAAGCACACGATGTACCTGACTGGTATATCTGGTCTTGCGAAAAGATTAAATATATGTTCCCTAAGGCTCACGCGGTTGCATACGTTATGATGGCCTGGCGTATAGCATGGTTCAAGGTTAATTATCCTTTGGAGTATTATACTGCATTTTTCAGTATCAGGGCTTCGGCCTTTGATTACAAGCTCATGTGTCAGGGTAAGGCGGCTCTTGAAGCTAATATGGCAGAGCTTCAGAAGACTGAAAAGGACAAGATGACCGCAACCGTAAAGGATACCATTAAGGATATGAAGATTGTTCAGGAAATGTATGCAAGAGGCATAGAATTTATGCCGATAGATATTTACAGAGCCAAGGCTGATCGTTTCCAGATTATAGACGGAAAGATCATGCCGAGTTTTAATTCCATACCGGGCATGGGAGACAAGGCAGCCATTATGCTTGAGGAAGCAGCAAAGGGTGAGCCTTTTACATCAAAAGAAGATTTGCGTATCCGTGCAAAGGTTTCAAAAACCATTCTCGATGACATGGAAGCTCTCGGCCTCTTAAACGGACTGCCGGAAACAAACCAGTACGACTTCTTCTCCATGCTCACCTAACCCTGACCATCGCAGCATAACCGATATAAAGGCTTTACGCTGACAGTGAGTTTATATTCTCTATGACATATACAAAACGCAAGGGGTAGTTACAATATGCCGTCAATTTGCTAAATCAGTATACTTGGACTTTTGTTATTCGCACGAAACCAATAACTCGCTATGCTCAAACAGATTGGTTTCTGAGCGAATAACTTCAATTCCTCGTTTCTGATTTGACGCAAATCGGGCAAAATTTGTAACTACCCCTTGCGTTTTATTATATGTCATGTAAAAGCTTTTTCTGTCAGCGAAAAGCCTTCATATCGGTAGC
>JAFSZR010000120.1 GCA_017459135.1 Lachnospiraceae bacterium
ACTCTGTTTCTTCTATAACTTCTTCTACAGCTTCTTCAACCTCAGGTTCTTCCGCTGCAAACTCTTCTGCAGGCTCTTCATCGAACTCTGTTTCTTCTATAACTTCTTCTACAGCTTCTTCAACCTCAGGTTCTTCCGCTGTAAATTTTTCTATAGTCTCTTCTACCTCAAGTTCTTCTGCGTTTTCAATTTCACTAATTTCCGGTTCTTCTATAGATTCGGTATCATCAAATTCGCCAAATTCATCCGAACTCTTATCCGAAAAATCGTCAACCTCAAAATCAGAATCATCATTATCATCAAAGCTGATTTCAACATCTTCAATCAGTATACCGTTACTTTCTTTACCGGACTCCGTTTCGAATTCTTCGACAATTTCATTCTCATCAAATGACAAATCATTTTCTTTCTTAATCAGATCGTCCAATGTATCCGATTCTGCAGCAAAATCATCAAATCCTTCATTAGAAAAATCATCAAATCCCTCGTCAGAAAAATCATCATCAATTAAGCGTTTTTCGCTTCCCTGCATAACAAAATTCTTAACTCCTATATCATCATTTATATTATCGTCATAAATATCAACCTTTTCGGTAATATCTCCATCGACTTCTTTAACTTCTTCCTTGTCAGTATTAGTATCCTCGATTGTCTCAATTTCTTCAGTTTCAGCATCAACATCCTCGGTTGCCTCAACTTCTTCAGTCTCAGCATTTTCTGTCACTTCGACTTTTTCAGTCTCGGTTTCATCTTCTGTAGATTCTGTATTATTCTCCGCCTGAACATCCTTTGTCTCTGCCTGTTCTTCGGAATTTTCAGCATTATCAACTAAAGAATCATCTGGATCATCAGACTTCTTCTTTGAAAACATCTTTTTGAAAAAAGAAGCGAACTTTGCCTTTTCCGAATTTTCTTCGTTTTCGGCATCATCTTTACCTTCCCGAAGTTTTTCCGGAATAACATCGTTTTCAGAATCATTATCATCTGAATTATTCTCTGAATTATTCTCTGAATTGTTTTCTGAATTATTATCTGAAGCTTTTTCTTCCGAATCCGAATCCTCCGTGGAAGAACTATTTCTTTTTCTTTTGAAAAAGCCTTTAGACTGTTTTTCATCTTCTTCAATTATCTCTATTATTTCCGCCGCTTGCGGGTTGACTCTTTCCTCATCAACAGCAAGTTGTTTCGCTTCATCTCTTCGTGTTTCTTTTTGAGAAGCATCGTCGTCGGCAACAACCTCTTTTTTAAAGTTATAAAACTTACTTTCGGCTATTGTCTTATCATCATTAACAGAATCCATAATCTTACAATTATCACTGTTTTTAAATGTGGCATTATACTCATCAATCAAAGTTTTTAATAATTTCTCATCATCTTCATCATCAAGAATTTTAAGAAGAAGATATGCCTCAAAACTCCAATCATAATCCATATTTTCAACATAATAAGGAATAATATAATCTCTTATCTGTTCAATCGACTTATTGTTATATTTATCAAAAAGATACTTGGTCTGCTTTGTATCAAGGCTTTCTTCATCGGCATCATACATATATATAGCATAATATCTTTCCGCCAACTCTCTGTAGCCCATTTTTGTATACAAATCAATCAAGTCAAATATAATTCTTTTTGCTTCCGGCGCAATTTTATGTGCCATAACAAGACTTTTTCTTGCATCTGCATATCTTTTTGATTTGATAAATATCTCACCGCAAAGTCTCAAAAATTGCGGATTAAGAGACTTAGACAAATCCTGACTGTCAATAATATCCAACGCAAGGCTGTATTCTCTTTGATTAGCTAATTCTTTTATTTTGTTTACACTAGCCATGCTAAGTCCGGAACCCATAAGTGCCACCTCTAACTAAAATATAATTAATGTCCTTCAAAGACCTTTTCTACTTTTTCAATAACAGTATCCTTCATGTTACCACGAGTCTTCTCATACTGTAATCCAGATTCCATAATCTCAAGAAGTTCCATTCTGTATTCGCTGTCAATCTCTTTAATGTATTCCATAAGAACATCTTTAATCTCAATAACGTATTCCTTAGTCTGCATCTTCGCAATCATTTCATCAGGATTAAACTTAGCATTACTCTTTAAGTCTTCCTGCTTACGCGAACAGATTACACACTCGTCAGCACCGGCTTCATTCACATAACCGCAGTTACATGTCCAAACCATACCGTCGGTCTTATACTTCTCAACAGCATCGATACCTCTCTTTTCCTTGAGAGCAACAAGTCTGTGCATAGGCATGGTAACATTGATAGGCAAGTCATTACATGCAAATACGCCTCTGCTTGTTACATACTTTGAAATAGTAACCTTAGAATCCTTTATCAAAAGAATATCTTTTGCAGGAAGCTTGCAATCAATTTCATTTGATTCTATCTGAGTAATGTTTCCTTTTTCGAAAACAAAATCCATATCCTTTAACAAAAGCTTTTCCTCATAAAGATTGGTAAGCTCAACATCAGCTCTTATAGCCTTTATATCATCCATGTTGTAATTATAAAACCATGCGGCAATTTTAACCGTTTTATTCGTTCCGCTCAAAATAACTTTAACAGGTCTCGGAACAAGTCTGTTATAATAATTTGTTACATATAAATCTTTTGAAATAAGCTGCTCGCCTGTTTCCTTCTTTACGAGCTTTACAGCTGTTCCCGAAGCAATTGTACCAACCGAATAGTTTGCGAACTGTGTATAATTAAGCTGAAGTCCTACTATGGCATCTGCACCCTTTCTTTCAGCAACTTTCTTTAATTTTTCAAGAGCAATTCCATTTACCTGTTCCAAATTGGCCGTAAGCTTTTCACTTTCCGAATCAGATGTTTCAGTAACACCTGCTACAAAACCTTTCAGGAAATTGGAGCCCAAAACTGTTTCTCCACTGACAAATCCCAAATACTCCGCTATCTCATAACCCTCAATTACAGAACCTGTAGTTACAATAATGTTACCCATATGTAATCCTCCTAATAATGAATAAAAAAATCCTCGTAGAATTATAACACATATTATAAAAATATAAAAGCATTTTTGTTTATTTTATACAATTAAATTTCTATAACATTTTTATTCTCATATTTGTAGAAATAATACTCAATACTAAAGTATGTATATTCATCACTTTCCTCAATAAGTTCCCAATTTTCAAACTTATCAAGATTAGGGAAAAATGTATCTGCTTCATATTTGTAATCTATTTTTGTAACATAAGCATATTTACAATACGGAAGCAATAATTCATAAATACTTCCTCCGCCTATTACAAAAATATCTCTATCCTTATATTCTTTTAAAACTTCAAACAAGTCTTCCTTTGAATTAACTACCGTTGCACCCTCAACTTTGTAATCCTTATTTCTCGAAAAGATTATGTTTTCTCGTCCCTTTAAAGGTAATCCGTTCGGAAATCCCGCAAGCGTTTTTCTGCCGAGAATAACAACATTATCCATTGTAACCTTTCTGAAAAACTTATGATCCTCCGGTATCGTCACAAGTAATTCACCTTTATTTCCGATAGCCCAATTATTATCTACCGCTACTATAACATTCATACCCAAACTCCTTTTTCAAATAATCAATCACTATACCGCAATCGGTATATTTTCTATCTGAGGTCCCGTCTTGTAATCCTCGATAGTTATATCATCCGTCGTAAACTCATAAAAATCCTTTACATCCGGATTAAGCGTAAATTTCGGTGCCGGATATGTAGGTCTTTTAATAAGTTCCCTTACTATATCAATATGTCTGTCATATATATGTGCATCTGCTATTACATGAACAAGCTCACCCGGCTTAAATCCCGTAACCTGTGCAAGCATATGTACGAGAACCGCGTACTGAACAACATTCCAGTTATTTGCCGCAAGCACGTCCTGAGAACGCTGATTTAAAATCGCATTTAATCTGTCACCGGTAACGTTGAAAGTCACGCTGTATGCACACGGATAAAGATTCATTTCATGCAAATCCTGATGAACGTAAATATTAGTCATAATTCTTCTGCTGTAAGGATTATTTTTTAAATCAAATATAACCCTGTCCACCTGATCCATCATACCTTCTTTGTACTGATGTTTTACACCCATTTGATATCCGTAAGCTTTTCCTATGGAACCGTCTTCGTCAGCCCACTCGTCCCAGATATGGCTTTTCAAATCATTGACGTTATTGGATTTTTTTTGCTATATCCAAAGCATTTCATCAACAGCCGATTTAATATATGTTTTTCTTAAGGTGATCGCCGGAAACTCTTCCGAGAGATCGTATCTGTTTACAACACCGAATCTTTTTATAGTGTAAGCAAATGTTCCGTCCTCCCATTTAGGTCTGACCTTTTCTCCTTCAGTGCTGTAGCCGTTTTCTATTATATCTGTGCACATTTTAATAAACAAATCATCAGCTTTACTCATATCCGTTCTCCTTTTAAACTATAAGTATAATAAAATTATCCTTGAAAACCATAAAATTTATGCTACATTTATAAAATACGGAGGTGATTATATGATATCCCGTCAGGATTTAGGCTTGCAGCTCAAAACAATTCGCGAAACTCGAAACATAACCCAATTGGAATTATCAAATATGTTAGGAATATCAAGACAGGCATACAGCAACTATGAACAGGGAGTCCGCACACCGGACACCGGCACTCTTGCCAAATTATCAAATATTCTCGGTATAAATCTGTTCGACTACTTTACCAACCAATCCGATACTCAAAATGATGATGAAGATTTAACATCAAGCATTCCAAAAGTAAATCTTATGCCCGAAAAACTTGCATCTTTTTTAAAGCATAAAAGAGAAGAATACTCATTAAGCCAAAATGATGTTGCGGACATAATCGGTCTGTCCCGAACCACTTATTCAAGATATGAGCTCGGAACGCGCACGCCATCACTTGAAAGCCTGTTAAATCTTTCAACATTTTACCGTATTAACCCTATGGAACTGATTTGTGCCTTAATACCCGCAAAAGAATTATCTTCGGCACCTGAATATAAGAATTTTAAATGTTATTCAAATGATGATTTATCGCTTTCCGACCAACAGCTTCTTCAAAACTACAAAAAACTAAGTCAGAACCAAAAAGATGCAATAAACAACCTGATAAATACATTTTTATAATTCATAATATCACTATCACATTTTACTATATACAGCCGTTAATCACAAGTTTAAATTATTGTTTTTTTCTGTTTAAACTCTCCTCTTTACTGAATACACAACCGCAATAATTTTGGCGATACAAATTGTATTCCTTTGACAATTCTATAGAACGTGCATAACCGTTGTTCTTCTTAAAATTACTGTACAGATAATCAATTTCATATTCGGCCGAAAGTTTCATTCCGATTTCGTTTAGCCAGTCGGCATTTTTATGCGGGCTGATTGACAGTGTTGTCGTAAATAAATCAAAGTTGTTTTCTTTTGCATATTCGGCTGCTTTTTTCATACGAAGCTCATAACACTTATAACACCTTTTACCTCTTTCGGGTTCTTTTTCCAACCCTTTGGACATTTCCCAAAAGAGTTCCGGTTCGTACTCACCTTCCACGAGTTTTACACCATTGGCAAAAGGAGCTGTTTTTATAAATCTTTTAATCTCATTTGTCCTCTTATTATACTCATCATTTTCGGTTATGTTGGGATTGTAAAAATACACTGTTATATCGTATTTTTCATGCAAATATTCAAGAACATACGAACTGCATGGTGCGCAGCAGGCATGGAGCAACAGACTCTCTTTTTTCATTTCATTCACCTTGTTAAAAAATTTATTTTTATTTCATTTTTGAATTGACTTTGGTTATGATTTACAATATACTATTCTTAGAACAGAATGTACGATATTGCTTATAGTAATTATATTCATTTGTATCTTTATTATCAAGCATTAAAATCTACAGTTTTCAGGGAGGTAATTAACATGACAGTCGATCAAGCTGTAAAAAAATTCAAATTAGAGCCGCTTAACGTGTACACTGCTAAAGCCAAAGCTAAGGAGTTAAATGTAGACGAGGTTTTATATATGAATGTGCAAAAAAACAAATATGCATATGTTGTTAAAGATGGTCCGCGCGGTTATATGTTGTATCAAGATGAAAAAAGCTTATACACAAAGATGTACAAGGGGTTGAAGATGACTCCGTTGGAACCGTAAATACATAGATTCATTCAAATCGGACCTGTCATTTCAGGTCCGATTTTTTATTTAAAAAAAATATTTTCAATCGTATTCGCCACAAATACGCAAAGCAAACTGAGAAGAGACCAAATCATAGTATATGTCAGACAAATCTGTCCGTATACATTATATTTCATGGATGAGTAATCCCAAACTCCCATATTCAATTTTAAATTAACAATTATACCGGTAAAAAGCTCTAAGGTTGTTATTACCAGAGCACCGAAAAACATTATCAACGCTACTGCTTTTAGTATATTGGATTCTTTTTCCAATATATATTTTCCTATTGTTCCCACAATAACAAAGCAGAAACCGCCACAAATAATCATTGAATAATGTGAATAATTTCTGAAAGCAATTTCCAAATAAAAATAAAACAATCCGCCGGTCATCCATAAGACGGATAATTCTATCATTTTTTTAATTATTATTTTATTTTTCCCAACATTATCTAAAGATATTTTTTCATCCATTTATATTTCTCCCAATTTAATAACAATAATATTTTGGTGACTTTGTATATCTTTTATGCAATTTTACAACCTGATTTTTCCGGTATATTAATATTTTATTTTAGGAGGTTTTATAATGAGAAAAAAACTAATAACATTAATAGTACTATGTTCAATAATATTTATAAATCTTTTCGGCAATACGGTTTCTGCTACCGAATTGGATGCAGATTTCATCGATTACGAGCCTGAAACCGAAGAATTATCGGATGACGAAAGTCTTACGTATGATATAAATTCACCTACGGTACACGCATGGGAATTAAGCAATCAAACCATTCAAAACACATTGACAGGTCCCGATACAACTTATTGGCGAGCTTCAAATACATTTCTGTCAGCATCCGACATATATGGTCAAACAGTTACCGCATACTGCCTTCAGCCAAAAAAAGCTTCACCAAATGCAAACATCAATCTTGTTGAAGGAAATTCTGTTTTATCGCCTGACGGTCTTCAGGCAGCTGCTTGTGCCATTGCCGCTTTCGGATACGGAGGAGAATGTACCGATCCGAATATAGAAATATTCGGCGGAAGTCGAAACTCTCTGGCCGGAGGTTCATATGCAAGCTATGTTATAGACGGACAACTAAAAAGAGGCTTGATGATAAACGGAATATTGTATGAGCTTACTCCGGAGGAAGCTCAAGCTGTAACGGGTGCGTCAGTCCACTACTTTTCCGCTCTTGCAGGTCAGGGTGATAATGTAGATGCCCCTACAGGAAGCAAGATAAATATTTATCACAATGATTATGTCAAAAATGCTTTTGACAACCTTACATTTATCGGCTTACATTTTATGAATCAATACAAAACCATGGCAGGCACCGCTTTAAGTGTTGAAAACGGTTCGGACTGGGAAAAGGCTCTTGATGATTACCACGCGGAATTCTCATGGCAAATAAAAACCAAAGACGGCTCTTTTATAGATTATAATCCGCAAACCGACAACGTCTTATCCGATGAAAATTATTTAATCAACGCCAACGGAACAAATTACATAATATTCAAATTAAACTTTTCCGCAAGTAAATGCTCACTAAAGCTCATAGATCATGACCATGCAACTTCTATGAGCGGTTCCGCGACAATTATACCAAACGATCACAAGATATATGTAAATCCGTCCGATCAAAGATGTTACGATTATTTCTACGTTTCCGCAAGTAAGCCATGTACCGTAGAATACGGTCCGTTATACAACGGCACATATTATCAGGTTGGCCCCGGTACAACACTTTCTCTTCCTACATTTAACCAGGACGTCATTATAACTATTCCGGAAGAAAGTATACGTAACGGAATAAGCATTAATGCCGATACATTGACCGGCTTTTCCGCAACTCCCGTATACGGCGACGGTGACCATGACGGTGAATATAACTATTCCTGCCGACTATTCAGCGATACCAATCCCGATAGAGATTATCAGGATATACTGCTGTTTTCTCCGGGAAATACCTTTACACGACATACGGAAGCTAATATATCCGGTTCATTTAATTATTACGGATATCTTGAATTATTTAAATCATCCGCAAACGATAAAATAACAAAAGAAAATTCCAACTACTCCCTTGAAAATGCAGTTTATGCACTTTATAAAAACAACCAAAATGCGGTTTCCGACAAGAATCGCATCAGCACACTTACAACAAACAAAGACGGATATGCAAAATCAGAAAAGCTTGAAGCCGGCACATATTATTTAAAAGAAATATCCGCACCGAAAGGATATGTTCTTGATAAAAAAATATATACTGCCGTAATAGAAAAAGGAAACTCCACCGTCGAAACAACTCAAAACAAACTATATTTAAACGAAACTCCGCTTACAAATCCTGTTGACATACTGCTTTATAAAACCGATGAAAACGGTAATCCTTTGGGCAATGCGGAATTTACCGTCAAATATTATACGGTTTTGTCCGATACCAATCCGGCAGACAAGGGCTATATGCCTGTAAAAACATGGGTTTTTAAAACAGATACCAATTCAGGATATGCTCATTTTAATGACATGGATAAAATATCAGGCGATGATTTCTATTACGACGAAAACAATGTTGTATTACCTATCGGAACAGTAACAATCGAAGAAACAAAAGCTCCCGAAAGCTACGAAAAAAACAACCATATAGATGTTCAGAAAATATATCCGGATAACAACACTTCAAAAATATTAAGATTTAATCCACCCGAAATATCCGATAAAAAAATAAAACAGTCTATTGAATTCAACAAGCTCGGAGAAATAAAAGCCGATACATATATTACTCTTGAAGGAGCCGGTTTTATGGCATGTCGTGTTTCGGAGCTTGAAAAAAACGAAACGGGCGAATATATATGGGATAACGAAAAGGCCATACCTCTGACTGATGACGGAAAAAAAGAAATATTCACAGACGAAAACGGTTATGCAAAAACCATACCTTTGGAATACGGAACTTATATATTCAGAGAAACAACCGTTCCGATTAATTTTCTTCCAGTAGATGATATAATTGTAAGCATAACCTCTTCAACCCCGGAAGTTAAAACTCTTGAGACGTTACATGATAAAGGATTTAATCTTTACCTGCATATCGATAAGATATGTTCATATTCAAAAGAACGAATAATTAACAATCCTGCCGAGTTTTCAATTTGGTCTTATGATGATGGAGCATATTTGACATTTGACAATTCCGAAATACTGAGCACGGACGAAAACGGTGAATTAACCACACCTTCTCCTCTCTTTCCGGGTAAATATCGTTTGGACGAGATAAAAGCTCCCGAAGGATATAATATACCGGATAAAAACGGTATTGATTTTTCTATCGACGAAAATGATATCATCGAAATAATCCCATATGATAATTCCTGCGGAATAATGACAATGACGGTTGAAAATCAATCTTTACAGGGAGAAATCAAAATATCAAAGCAAGGCGAATATATGACTTACAATAAAGACAGCCTGTTATTTACTCAAGATACAAAACCTTTACCCGATGTTGTTTTCGGAATTTATGCATATGAAGATATATATACTTCGGACGGTCACAATACCGTAATCTATAAGAAAGGCGACAAAATTGCCGAGGTAACAACAGATTCGGAAGGAAACACAAAAACACCGATGATGCCTTACGGAAAATATATAATAAAAGAACTAAAAACGCCCGAAAATTATATTCCGTCAGGAGACATAATTGTAACCGTTGATAAAAGCACTCAAGTCAAAAATATAAAGAACAATCTGTCAAAGACCAAGCTGACTTTAATAAAAAAATCAGAAGAAGAAAATATTCCTCTGGCAAATGCCGCATATGCAATATATGAATATAACAGCGATTTTATCACAGCAGACGAATACAGAAATACAACAGGAATAGAAGAACAAATAACAGATTCCGAAGGAACAATAAGTTTTAATACTCTTCTTCCACCCGGCAAATATGTTATTATAGAAACGAAAGCTCCGGAAGGATATTATATTTCAGATGAAATAGAAATAATAAACACCTATGCTTCTCCTGAAGAGACATCGTTACTATCCGCCGATCTTTCCGAAAAGCTGAGTATGGTTTCTTCCGCTTATACAATCTCCGATGAAGGGACTGAAAATGGAATAAGCACTACTCACTTTGACGAATTTGACCTTTATACATTATCGGTTACGGACAAAAAAATACCAAAAACACCCGATAAACCAAAGGCACCAAAAACAGGAGATAAAGTATTAACCGTATTATTTATTATGTTTCTGACGGGTGCGATACTTGCATTTAACTTTATAAAAGCCGCAAGGAAAGATAAAGATTAAAGCAAAAAACAGAAACCGCAAACATAAATATCAAATATAATCTTTAAATAAAAAATCCGGTAAGATTGAAAACAATCAATCTTACCGGGTTATTATTATACTATGATTCAAGCTTAGTTTTATAAACAGATTTCAGATAATCCTTGTTTTTGTCATTTAATTCAAGTATAACAGCCAAATCTTTTCCGTTATTATTGGATATAAACGCAAAGCAATCATCAGCATTTTCTTCATTACCTGAAGTAAAATCCTTTATAGTTAAATCGGCATTTACATCCATTTCATTTTGAAACTTTTCGGAACTAAACGGAAGAATTCTTTTTATATCTCCATCATGTATTTCACACACATTTTTTCTGGTAGACTTCGCAATAATCTTTGCAATTTCAAAATCTCCGTTCGTAAATATATACTCATATTCAAACGACATATTAAGCTTTGTAAAATAAATAGCTATTCCGCCAAGTATTACGCAAATCGCGCCTGTACTGAAGCTGATAAACAGTGCCGCTATAATTCCGAATGCGGTAAGCATAATCGCTGCGGCAAAAAGAATGAACTGTTTCATACCCGGCTTGGCATTTATTATCTGCTCTGTGTAATTATCCATTATTAAACCTAACCTTAATTATTCTTGAAGGATTCATCAATAGCTTTGGCAGCCTTCTTACCTGCTCCCATCGCAAGAATAACGGTTGCTGCGCCTGTAACCGCATCACCGCCGGCATATACATGCTCTCTTGTACTCTCATTGGTTTCCTCGTTTACAATGATTCCACCCCACTTCTGAGTTTCAAGACCTTCCGTAGTCTGTCTTATAAGCGGATTAGGTGACTGTCCGATAGCTATAACAACAGTCTCAACATCTATAACATAATTTGAACCTTCAATCGGTTCAGGTCTTCTTCTACCTGATGCATCAGGCTCACCAAGCTGCTGCTTGATCACCTCAATACCCTTAACCCAGCCGTCTTCACCGTGAATCTTGCATGGATTATTAAGAAGCTTAAAGATTATTCCTTCTTCCTTTGCATGCTCAACTTCTTCAGCTCTTGCAGGTATTTCTTCTTCACTTCTTCAGTAAATAATATAAACTTCCTCAGCACCCAGTCTCTTTGCTGTTCTTGCTGCATCCATAGCAACATTTCCGGCACCGACAACGGCAACCTTCTTACCTACCTTAACAGGAGTAGGAACCTCGCCTTTTTTATAACCCTTCATAAGATTAACTCTTGTAAGGAACTCATTAGCGGAATATACACCAAGAAGATTCTCTCCCGGTATTCTTAAGAAATTAGGAAGTCCTGCACCAGTTCCGAGGAATACTGCCTGATATCCTTTTTCAAACAAGTCATCAACGGTAATTGAACGACCAACTACTACGTTTGTTTCCAAATCAACACCGAGGTCGGTTACATTTTCAAGCTCTTTAGCAACAAGAGACTTCGGAAGTCTGAACTCAGGAATACCATAGCTTAAAACACCGCCTGCTTTATGTAAAGCTTCAAATATGGTTACATCATAACCTTTCTTTGCAAGCTCACCTGCACAGGTAATACCTGCAGGACCTGAACCTACAACAGCTACCTTGATACCGTTCTTTTCAATATCAGGATTCTTCTTTAAACCGTTAGCCATATGATAATCGGCAACAAATCTCTCGAGACGTCCGATTGATACGGCTTCACCTTTTATACCTCTTACACACTTACCTTCGCACTGGTTTTCCTGTGGACATACACGTCCGCAAATTGCAGGAAGTGCATTTTCACTGGTAATAACTTCGTAAGCTTTTTCAAATTCTCCTGCAGCAACATGCTCGATAAAATCAGGAATAGGAACATTTACAGGACATCCCGTAACACAAGGCTTATGCTTACAGTTAAGACATCTTGTTGCTTCCTCGATAGCCATCTCGGCTGTATAGCCTGTAGCAACTTCTTCAAAATTTTTATTTCTTACATCAGGCTCCTGCTGAGGCATCGGAACCTTTGTTAAACTCATATTCGGCATCGTATTACTCTCCCATCTTCATCATACATTCGTGTTCTTCTTCTTTAAAGAAGGTCTGTCTCTTCATACACTCGTCAAAGTCAACCAAAAATCCGTCAAAGTCAGGTCCGTCAACACAAGCGAACTTGGTTTCTCCGCCTACGGTTACACGACATCCGCCGCACATACCCGTTCCGTCAATCATAATCGGATTGAGTGAAACTGCTGTAGGAAGATTCATCTCCTTGGTTGCAAGCACAACAAACTTCATCATGATGAGCGGTCCGATTGCTATTGCATGGTCATACTTTTCACCGTTTGCCACAAGTTCTTTTAACTTATCAACACCGAAGCCTTTTTCTCCGAGTGAACCATCATCTGTCATTATATAAACATTTTCACAGAACTCTTTAAATTTCTCCGCAAGAATTACGAACTCGGCCGAACGTCCTCCGATTATAACATCGCAACGTACTCCCTGTTCAGAAAGCTTCTTAAGCTGAGGATACAAAGGTGCAGCACCTACACCGCCCGCTATACCTACTACTCTATCCCATTTTTCAAAAGGAGCCGGCTTACCGAGTGGTCCGACAAAATCATCAAATCCATCTCCGACCTCAAGCTTACCCATCTGCTTTGTTGAATAGCCTACTGTCTGGAACACTATAGTAACAGTATTCTTCTCTCTGTCAAAATCTGCTATTGTAAGCGGAATTCTTTCTCCGTCCTCACCTAATCTTACAATAACAAACTGCCCTGCCTCGCAACGTGCGGAAACATAAGGGGCTTCAACATCCATCAGGATAACTGCCTGATTTAAAACCTCTTTTTTTACAATCTTATACACCGGGGTATCCTCCATTCAAAAAAATAATCCTTTTTATATTACGATGCCTGAATTTATCTTCTGCAGACTCGCCATCGCACATTATAACACAAATCATAATCATTGTACAAGCTTATTATATTTTAATATGAGAATTCTTTTTACACTCTCATTTATTCTTTCTTCGCTTATTTCTCCCGTCTGTACCGCAGATTCAAGTGCTTCGACGGCAGCTTTAAAATCCTCCGGCATAAGGAGAATATCAACACCTGCCTTTACTGCAAGCTTTGCTGCCTCACCGCTTGAATAATAATTGACTATGGCACCCATGGCCATTGAATCCGTTATTACAACACCGTTATATCCAAGCTTCTCCCTTAATTCGCCTGTTACAACCTTATAACTAAGCGATGCGGGAAGCCTGTCCTCTTCGGAAGTTATATCCGCATCCGAAAGATAAAGATGACCTATCATAATCATTCCGGTATCCGCTTCTATACCCGCTATAAAAGGCAGATAATCTTCATTCATCAATTCAGAAAGTGGCTTATGTATGTAAGCCGCACTTCTATGACTGTCCTCATTTGTATCACCATGTCCCGGAAAATGTTTAATACAGCTTACTACTCCTCCTGCATTAAATCCGCGTGTTGCCGATGCAACAAGCCTTGCGGCTTCTTCATAATCCGTACTGTAAGCCCTTGTTCCGATAACCGTATTGGCACTGTTTGACCATGTATCCGCAACAGGTGCAAAATCAAGATTAAATCCAAGTCCGGAAATATCAGAAGCTATGGTATATGCATTATTATAAGCCGTTTCTTCACCCTGTTCGCGATAGCTGTACATGGAATTAAAGCTTGTAGTACCAAGATTGTCCGCACATCTTGCCACATCTCCCCCTTCTTCATCAACAGATGTAAAGAAAGGTATTCCGTTAGCTTCCATACCGTACTGTTTAACATTTGACAACATGGTCTTGGTCTGTTCGGTATTTGATAGATTTTGAGCAAAATAAATGTAACCCGCAACAGGATAATCCAAAATTGCCTGTTTTGATGTCTCTCCCGCTTCCGTAACAACAGCATAACCGGTTGCAGCCTCAGGAGTTATAATAAACATCTGACAAACTTTTTCATGAATGCTCATTTTAGCCAGCATCTCATCCGCATATGCCTCTGCAGGACTGATATTTTCCGTATTTGCCGTTTCAGACGTTATATCCTGATTATCAAACGTCGTCTGACTGTCATCATATTCGGTTATGTCGTTTTCCGTTACTGTTTCAAATGCAGTATCGTTTCCCGGATTCTTTGCCTTATCTTTTTTATTTGGTTTTATGAACGCTACAAAAGCTATGGCTATCGCAATTATTGCAATAATATCAAATATAATTACTCCGGTTAAAAATCTAATTGTCTTTTTGTTTCTTTTTTTCCCCGACATTTATGTCCTCCAAGTTTAAGTCAGAAAATTTTTTATTTATAAATATCAGTCCTCATACTCACATATATAGCCGGTCTTACCCTTAAAGTATTCAAGCCCCGTCTCACCTACCGGATCATTTCTTTGATCATTCCATGACCACTCATCATTGACCTGCCAAAGCATAAGATACATTTCATCGGCACCGTCTTCATCGGTTCTTGACGGCTCTCCTGGATACCAAGGCTGAAATTCAAACGGTTCTCCCGTAATCCAATGTCCATACGCGGTATCATCTCGAATTGATGTATACCCTCCCATCCATACGAACCTGAGCCCCGCACCTTCAGCAAGAGCAATTGCCTGATCCATTTCCTCTTGAGAAGTAATGGTTATAAGATGTCCGCCTTTCTTAAGGCACTCTTCATTTGCCTCACTCCAGGATATATCATCGACTATAAGTTCATATCTTGATTCATGCTTTTCCTTTTCCAAAGTTTGAACAGCCGTAAATATTGTATCAATTACGGAACCGTAAGTGTTATCCGCTACAACACACGAAATACTTCTCTGGGCATATGCATCTGCGGAAGCATCCGAAACATATTCAAGACAATACATATTTTTTTCTCTTTGATATATAGAATCAAGTATTGTCGACATATCCGATACCGACGAAATATCCCAATACATTCCACCGGTTCGCCCCGTAATATCCGAATAATCAGAGTATTCTCCGCTATATGTTCCTATTATAAAAATCGGTACCGACAAAGAGTTTGCAAGACTTATAACTTCTTCTGCCGTATGCGTACTGCAAGTGTCTTCACCGTCGGTAAACGCAATAACACATCTTGCACCTTCCTTGCATCCCGCATTTCTAACAGCTTCGTAAAGCGCATCATAAAGAGCAGTCTCACCATATGTAGTCATATTATATATACCGTTATTTAAAAGGCTTGTATCCTGAGTATAAGTGCACATATACATAACATAGGAATCAAAAGCGATAAGCTCAACCATATCGCCTGAAGCATAATCAAGAGCATTAACAAACTGGCTCATTATACTTTGCATGGTTGCAAGATCGGCTTCCATACTTCCCGACTTATCGGCAACAAGTTCAATACTTATACCCTCACGACCTTCAAGTTTTTCAAATGATTTTATCTCTCTTTCAACCTCGCTGCCGTTTGCTATTTTTTCTTTAATCGCCACATTTGGTGAGGAAAGCATTAGAGAATTACCGTCAGAATCTTCTATCGTAAAATATGTCTTTACATACGGATATTCGGAAACATCCGATGAAACAAATTTTATGGTAACAGGCTTTAAATTAGATATTGCATTTTTTAATCCATCATAAGAAGTATCAAGTTCCGCCTCCGTCGTAGCGGCAGTTGTATAGGTATCATCTTCGGTTGCCACTGCGGTTGTCTGATTTTTTTCCATATCATTATCCGCCACATTCTCATCTTCATTTTTCTTTGGCAGGACAAAAACAAAGATAACAACCAATGCCGCAATTATTATAATCGAACTTATAATTGATAAAGCAATTATTAAACCTTTCTTTGAATTATTCTCCGGCTCTTTTTCAAAACCATTATCAGGAGAAATATAATCCTGCGATTGAGGATAAACACCATACGGCTGCATATTTTCCTGTGGTTGAGGATAAACACCATACGGCTGCATATTTTGTTGTGGCTGAGGATACATACCATACGGCTGCACGTTTTCCTGCGGTTGAGAATATGCACCATACGGCTGCACGTTTTCCTGCGGTTGAGGATTTACACCAAACGTTTGCATACCGGCCTTTAATGTTTCTGTCTGTTCCTCTGCTTCCTTAGGCTGTCCTTCAGTTTGTTCTTCTGTGTTATTCGATGGTTCTTCGTTATAAACCTTAGTTCCGCAATTGGAACAAAAAACACTGCCTTCTTTTAATTCATCTCCACACACCTTACAAAACATACTTCTCCTCCGTTCCTCAAAACATATATCATCTAAAATGTCTATTTTTCAGCCCGCATCGGACAACCGCTGCAACCTGCGCATCCCGGCAAAGCATTTTCCGATGCATCGTAATTCATTCTGTAATCAAAATTGTTTACCGTTTCGAGTATACATACCGCCTGTGCACTTATACCAAGTCCCTCTCCTGTAAAGCCAAGTTTTTCCTCGGTCGTTGCCTTGACATTTACCTGACTTACATCCACATTAAGTGCATCTGCAATATTTTCAATCATCTTATCTATATAAGGTCTAAGCTTGGGTGCCTGCGCAATTATAGTTGCATCAACATTTCCGACAAGCATATTTTTTTCATCAATCATGCGTGCAACTTCTCTTAAAAGCTCCATACTGTCAGCACCTTTATATTTTTCATCCGTATCAGGGAAGTGTTTACCTATATCTCCGAGAGCAGCCGCACCTAAAATCGCATCCATAATCGCATGGAGCAAAACATCCGCATCCGAATGTCCGAGCAATCCTTTTTCATAAGGAATATCAACGCCTCCCAATATAAGCTTTCTTCCTTCTGTCAATCTATGCACATCATAACCTGTTCCAATTCTCATATTTTCCTCCTTAAATCAAAAAAACCACTTTTTTAAAAGTGGTTTTTAGTAGCGGGAGGGGGATTTGAACCCTCGACACTGCGGGTATGAACCGCATGCTCTAGCCAACTGAGCTATCCCGCCATATTTAGTTTAAATGGGACCTACAGGGCTCGAACCTGTGACCCTCTGCTTGTAAGGCAGATGCTCTCCCAGCTGAGCTAAGATCCCATGTGTCTTCCGAACACTCTTGTTAGTATAAAGGTCTTTTAAATAAATGTCAAGCAAAAATTTTAATTATTTTTGCTTTTACGCTTTATACCCACTGACATCATTAAATAATTCAAGTTTCTTTCATCTTTTTCAACTCTGAATAAGCAAGTGGAAGTGACAAGCCGAGCGAAAGTATATCAGCACATGACTGAGTCATCTCAACACCGAGCATCCCGAAACACTTCGGAAGAATAAGTATAAGCGGTATAAAGAATATTCCGTTACGGGCAGATGCCGTTACGGATGCTTTAAATCCTTTTCCGATTGATTGAAGCATCATATTGGTCATAATAATAGTTGATATAAGCGGAAGGACAGCCGACTGCCATCTAAGTGCAACCGTACCGACCGCTATAACATCAGCATCATCACGAAACCATCCCACTATTGTCGGTGCAAATATAAAGCAAAGTGCACCTGCTACAGTAAGAAAAACAGTTCCGTATTTTACACAGAAAAAATATCCCTCACGTACACGCTTTTTCAGGCCCGCACCGTAATTAAACGAACAAACAGGCTGATATCCCTGCCCGAATCCGATAAGTGCCGAAACAACAAGCATCATAACTCTTGTTACAACCGACATACCTGCTATCGCTGCATCACCGCCGAGTCCGCCTGCTGCGTTATTTAATAGCATGGTTGCCACAGCAGCAAGCCCCTGTCTGAAAAGCGAAGGAATGCCACCGTTAACTATCTCAAATAAATAATGCCCGTTTATATGGATATTATGCACGCTGAGTCTTATATTTTCCCCTCTTCTGCTTCCTATCAAAAGAACAATAAAGCTTGCAATCTGTCCCGAAACCGTTGCTATAGCCGCACCTGTAACACCCATATCAAATTCCAGAATAAGCAAAGGGTCAAGAATGATATTTATAACAGCACCGCACATAAGACCTATCATGGCAAACATGGCACTGCCCTGAAATCTGAGCTGATTATTTATTACAAACTGTCCCATCATAAAAGGCGCGCCAAGAAGAATAATCCTCATATAGTTTAATGTTTCGTCCATAGTAGATTCGGTCGCACCTATAACATCGGCTATCTGCGTTGAAAAAGCTATACCTACAGCAGCAACAACCACACCGAATATAAGTGATAACGCAAAGCCTGTCGAAGCCATATTATTTGCTTCTTCCTTTTTTCCGGCTCCAAGCATACGCGAAAGATAATTACCCGAACCATGACCACAGAA
>JAFSZR010000121.1 GCA_017459135.1 Lachnospiraceae bacterium
CACCGTAACGTCGGAAGCTTTATATATCTCTTCAGCAATTTTTTTATTATAATACTTAACTTCAAATGTAACGGGTTTACCGATTTTTGCGGTAAATAATCCCGAAAGGGCAATTTTATCCTTAGGCCTGATATCAGCAACCTCATCAAGAATATGATTACATCTTGTCCTGTAAACAATCTGATTTAAAGACATTTGTTTTGTCTTCGGTGCGTTTAACCATAAACCTTTTCCGGCTTTTTCATCGGAACCGGAAGTAATCTCAATAATTTCGTTATTGTTTAGCTTTAATTCAAGAACATCGCCTTTATAAACATCAGTAGAAAGTCTGATTAAAACACGTCCGGAATCAACCTTATCAAGTTTTCCGACAGGAACTCCCATGTTATTCGGTCTGTCTTTTGAAATCATTTCCGGACCGTTATGCATAAAGTAATATCCGTCGCAAAAACCACCGCGGTTATATATATTAGCAAGCCTGAATTTATATTTTTGTGCTTTCTTTTCCGAAAAACTGCCGTTTAAATAATCAATTGTAAGTTCCTTATATGCATCAACAGCCGAAGTAACATAATACTCGTTTTTCATTCGTCCTTCTATCTTAAAGGAGTCAATACCGGCCTTAGCAAGCTTCGGAATAAGCTCAAGAGCACACATATCTTTCATCGAAAGAATATATTCTCCGTCATAGCATTTTCTGCATGGTTGAGCACATCTTCCGCGATTTCCGCTTCTTCCGCCGGCAAGTGAACTCATTAAACACTGTCCGCTGTACGAATAACACATAGCACCGTGTACAAAAGATTCAACCTCAATATCAACCTTATCCTTAATAAGCTTTATCTCAGATAATGGCATTTCCCTTGCGGTTACAATTCTTGATGCTCCTTTGTTTTTCATATATGCCGCAGCATGATACGAAGTAATATTCATCTGGGTACTGCAATGTATATGTACATCCAAAAAATTATCTTTTATAAGCTTGAATAAGCCCAAATCCTGCACGATAAAAGCATCAATGCCCGCTTCATAGCAGTCCTTGATGTATTTATAAACAGACGATAATTCACTTTCCTTAATAAGCGTATTTACTGTAAGATAAAGCTTTTTCCCATGAATATGAGCATAATCGATGGCGGACTCCAATTGATCATCGGACAAATTATCCGCATAAGCTCTCGCACCAAATCTACTGCCGCCTATATAGCAGGCGTCAGCGCCTGCTTTAATGGCAGTTTTAAGTATTTCAAACGAACCGCATGGTGCAAGTATTTCTATATCAGAATTTAACATTAGTCATTTCTACCTTTTTCAGATTCTAACTGAATAATTTTTCTTTGAAGAGCATTAATCTGCTCCTTGTATTCTTCTATCATCTTAAGAGCCGATTCCTGCTTAATCTGAGCTTCTATTACTTCATGTCTTAAATCATAAAGCTGCTGCTCCTTTGTAGTATCCTCGGCAGCCATATTATCGGCCTGGTTCTTTGCTTTAAAATAGTCATCGGCGATGTTAAGAGCAAGTAAAACACCCTGATATTCGGTATTCATTCTTCTGTACTGATCCGAGGTCTTACACTCTGCAATCTTACCGTTAATGTAAGTAGCTACATTTTGTAAATAATCCTCGCCCTCATATCCGCTTAAAGTATAAACCTTTCCGTTAATTACTACAGGTATATCAATTTTATTTGCCATTTTTCTTCTCCTCGTACTTTGAATATTTAAAATAATTAATCATCCATGTTTATATCAATCATGATTTATAAGATTTTCCAATCCGAAGTGTTTATAACAATGCTCCGTCACTATTCTACCACGCGGAGTACGATTAATAAACCCGTTTTTTATAAGATACGGCTCATATACATCTTCAAGTGTTCCGGAATCCTCACCTATAGCCGCCGCGAGTGTATCAAGTCCGACCGGTCCTCCGTTAAACTTATATATCATGGTTTCAAGTATATTTCTGTCCGTATTGTCAAGTCCGAGACTATCGACATCAAGTCTGTCAAGCGCAAGCTTGGCAACTTCATAGTTGATTTTTCCGCTGTGCTCAACTTCCGCAAAGTCACGAACTCTCTTTAAAAACCTGTTCGCAAGTCTTGGCGTTCCCCTTGAACGCTTTGCTATTTCAAGAGCGCCCTCATCATCAATAGAGACTCCCAAAACACCTGCGGAACGGATTATAATCTGCATAAGTTCCGTCACATTATAAAACTCAAGTCTGTTGACAACTCCGAATCTGTCTCTTAACGGTGCCGTAAGCATACCGGCTCTCGTTGTTGCTCCGATAAGAGTAAACTTAGGAAGTTCAAGTCTTATGGAACGAGCCCCCGCACCTTTACCTATAACGATATCTATCGCAAAATCCTCCATCGCCGGATAAAGAACTTCTTCTACCTGTTTATTTAATCTGTGTATCTCATCTATGAAAAGCACATCATTTGGTGATAAATTATTAAGAATTGCTGCGAGTTCACCTGGTTTTTCTATGGCAGGTCCTGATGTAATCTTAAGATTTACGCCCATTTCATTTGCAACAATCGCTGCAAGGGTGGTCTTTCCGAGTCCCGGTGGGCCGTATAAAAGTACATGATCAAGCGATTCCTTACGTTTCTTGGCCGCTTCTATAAAGACCTTAAGATTGTTTTTTGCCTTTTCCTGTCCGATATATTCGGATAATAAAGAAGGTCGTAATCCCTGTTCAATTTTATCGTCCTCCGGCATAATGTCGGCGTTGATTATCCTATCCATATATAAAATCCCATATCAAACATAATAATAAATTTTATTAAAAATATTAAATCATCTTCTTTAATGCTGCACTTAAAAGTTCCGAAGCCGACATCTTATCGGCACCTTCAATTTTCTTAATGGCTCTTAACGCCTCAACATTGGAATATCCAAGACTTGTAAGTGCCATAGCCGTCTCAGTAATAATATCATCATTGACGTTTTCTGACAAGTCGTCCGACATATCATTTTCCGCAAAAATATCTTCAAGCTTGAACTTATCTTTTAATTCAATTACAGCTCTTTGAGCTGTCTTTGTTCCGACACCGTTTGCCTTTGATATAGCTTTATAATCTTCGGAAATAACGGCCATGCGAAGTTCATCCAATGTAAGTTGCGACATAATCGATAAAGCAACCTTCGGACCTATTCCGCTTACGGAAATAAGCAGTTTAAATACGCTTACCTCTTCATTGGATAAAAATCCGAACAAGGTCATATCATCTTCCCTGACATTAAGATATGTATAAACGGTTAAACTTTCATGAAGCTTAAGCCTTGATGTAACATTTGTACTTGATAATATCCTGTAGCCTATACCGTTATTATCAATTATAAAGCTGTCAACATCTATATATTCAATTGTTCCTTTGATATAAGCATACATAAGTGTAATACTCCTTTAAATAAGCACTCCCATAACGATAAAAAAGTGTTGCCAATAATATCGGCAACACCTTTAAATACAATCTTATAAGAACTCGAAATCTGCCTCTTCTTCCTCTTCACCGTTACCTATCATCATTCTGTCAGGTTTTCTGGCATCCTCAATTTCACCTACAAAAATCTCGTCGTCATCGTCATCAACATTTGATGCTGCAGGCTTAACTTCTTCCTCAGCCTTTTTGAAGAATCTTGATGAAGCCGACTCTTTAGCAGGCTCTTCCTTAACAGGTTCAGCCTTTGGTGCAGCCTTGGTTGTCATCTTAATGGTTTCAACCTTATCTCCTTCTTCTGCCTCTTTAGCTGCCTGAGCCTTTGCGTCAGCAATAATCTTTGCAGCCTTAGCTTCTGCATCTCTTATAATACCGTCAGCTCTTCTCTTAGTCTCTTCGCCGCTTGCTTCCTCGTCCATCTTTGCTACCTTGTTCTCAAGCTCGAACATCTTCAATCTGCTTTCCTGTAATGAAGAATTAAGCTTTTCAAGATCATCGGCAAATTTATTTCTCTCGTTATAAACTTCCTCATATGCTCTGTAAACCGAATCAACAAATGAATCAACATCTGCCGACTTGTAACCAAAAAGACCTTTTTTGAATTTCTGAGTCTTAATATCTATTGGCTGTATCATTCTATTCTCCTCCGTAAACGTGAATTCGTAAGTAAAATCATACCATAAAAAGTCAAAAAAAACAAGTAGTTAAATAATGATAAATGTGTTAAACTATATTTAACAAATTGTGAATAAACATCAACGAGGATGATATATGCAAATTATAAAAAACAAAGCCCGAGATAA
>JAFSZR010000122.1 GCA_017459135.1 Lachnospiraceae bacterium
GTATTCCGTTCTTTTCCATTTCATAAAGTGCAAATGTACAAGGAAGTTCTATATTTGTATAAAGCTCATACATTTCTGTCAATTTAAGCTTATTAATTATAGCCTCGGATGATACCAAAGGAACTATTGATTGATATGCAATATACTTCGATATATTTTCATCTTCAATCGTAAATACATTTATTTCATTTTTACCTATAAGCTCTTTTTTCGTAAGAAGTGTAACTCCCATATACTCTCTTGCTATGTCATCATAAGCATATTCATCCTTTAACGGATTTATAAGATATGCTCCAATTCCGCAATCAATAATTTTATTTCCCGAATCAATATTTATAAAGTTCAATTCTTTCTTTATGTCAAGCGAACAAATACAAGCATTGTTTTCAAGAGATTTTAACACATAAGAATTAATTATTTCAGTCGAAATATCACCGTTAAGTCCGATGATATAAACTTTATTCTCACTTACGGAAAGGCTCGCACAAACAGGACCGTTTCCACCGTCAATATATGAAAAGCCGAAAGAATCCTTTATTTCAGCGAATACATTTGACAAATCTTTACTTTCATATATGAATTCATTTTCAAAATCAAAAGTTTGAACAACCTTCTTTTCACTTTCGTCAAACCTTGTTAAAAGGCTCTTGAACTCAAGTTCGCTGAACAACTTATAGGACTCATTGTTAAATGCATCGGCATAAAGCATATCATCAATATCCGCATCCAGCTCGCAATCAAGTTTGATTGTGGCAAGCTCTTTTGATAAATATGCCTGTTCCTTAAACTCTATAAGATTATCCTTCATCTTGCTTTTCTTAATTTCATCGATATGATCATATACACCATCCATTGAGCCGTATTCAACCAAAAGCTTTTCGGCAGACTTCGGTCCAACACCCGGCACACCCGGTATATTATCCGACGAATCACCCATAAGGCCCTTCATATCGATAAATATAAGCGGAGTAACTCCGTATTCGTTAATTACATCTTTATCATAATAATTATAGATTTCCGTTTTTCCTGCCTTGGTCTTCGGAATCTTAATCAGAATTTTATCGGTTGCAAGCTGAAGCAAATCTCTGTCTCCCGATAAAACGGTAACCTCATATCCTTTTCCTTCACCGACTCTTGACAAAGTACCGAGGATATCATCCGCCTCATATCCGGCTTTTGAAATCGTAAAAATGTTCATACTCTTAAGAACTTCTTTAATAAGCGGCACCTGTTCTCTTAATTCGTCAGGCATCGCATGTCTCGTTCCTTTATATTCGCTAAACATCTTATGTCTGAATGTAGGCTCCTTTAAATCAAAAGCAACACATACATGAGTAGCATTTTCTTCATCGATAACCTTTAATATTATATTTAAAAATCCCAAAACAGCATTTGTATGTCTTCCATCGGAAGTTGTCAGATCCGGAAGTCCGTAAAATGCTCTGTTTAAGATACTGTTTCCGTCTATCAGTAAAAGTTTATTCATTCCCTTATATCCTCCTCATCCTCAAACGGATTATAGTGATGAGTTATTATATAGCTTCTTATCATTTCATAAGTTGTTTTTTCTTTTTTGGTATATTTATTCTTTTGATATACAATTATGTCCTTATCCGAAGATTTCATGTATTCGTCAAAATTATCAAGGAAATAAAAATCCCCCTGACGTTCTTTTGTAATTATCTGTTCGGTTGTATATACCTTTTGTAATATTCTTCCGTAATACAAAAACAGCACAATTACAAATCCAATAAAAAACACTCCGAAGGTTGAAATCTTAAATCTTTTTGCTTTTTGAACCTTGCTTTTTGCTCTATCAAGGTCTTCATCCAAAAGTGTTTTAAAATTCTGCGGTAAATCTTCATTATTATCAAGCTTACGCATTCCGACAATCAATGTATAGTATATTTCAAGCTCTTCGGAACAATTTTTGCAATTTTGCATATGACGTACAAAAGAGGTAACCTCATCATCGGAAAGCTTACCGTCAATAAATGCCATTATATTCGATTGTGCTTCCAGACAAGTCATAAAATTTACCTCCTCTCCCGTCGGGTCATTCTAAGAAAAAAGAACCCGGACATAGTTTATCCAGGTTCTTAATAATATTAATTCTTAGTTATTAATAAGCTTTCCTGCCTCATCATTCCAGCTGTATAACTTACGTACTTCCTCGCCAACCTTCTCTGACGGATGTTCTGAAGCAAGCTTTCTTAACGCCTTGAAGTGAGCCTGTCCGCCTGCTGATGACATATCAAGTAAGAAATCTTTAGCAAATGTACCGTCCTGAATGTCCTTAAGGATCTTCTTCATTGCTTTCTTGGTATCATCAGTAATAATCTTTGGTCCGGTAATATAATCGCCGTACTCAGCAGTATTTGAAATAGAATATCTCATTCCTGCAAAACCTGACTGATAAATAAGGTCTACGATAAGCTTCATCTCATGAATACACTCAAAGTAAGCATTTCTTGGATCGTAACCGGCCTCTGTAAGAGTCTCGAAACCAGCCTGCATAAGAGCACAAACACCACCGCAAAGAACTGCCTGCTCACCAAAGAGGTCAGTCTCAGTCTCAGTTCTGAATGTAGTCTCAAGAACGCCTGCTCTTGCTCCACCGATACCAAGACCGTAAGCAAGTGCAAGATCAAGTGCCTTACCTGTTGCATCCTGATGTACTGCTACAAGACAAGGAGTACCCTTACCTGCCTGATACTCAGAACGTACTGTATGTCCAGGAGCCTTAGGAGCGATCATTGTTACATCAACATCCTTAGGTGGAACTATCTGATTGAAGTGGATATTGAAACCATGAGCGAACATAAGCATGTTACCTGCCTCAAGGTTTGGCTCGATATCCTCCTTGTAAAGCTTAGCCTGAAGCTCATCATTAATAAGAATCATAATGATATCTGCCTGCTTAGCAGCCTCTGCTGCTGTATATACCTTAAATCCCTGAGCCTCTGCTCTTGCCCATGATTTACTTCCCTCATAAAGACCGATAATTACATTACAGCCTGACTCCTTAAGATTTAATGCATGTGCATGTCCCTGGCTGCCGTAACCAATGATTGCGATTGTCTTACCATCAAGTAATGATAAATTACAATCCTCCTGATAAAAAATTCTTGCTGCCATTTTTTATATTTCCTCCTTAATTAATAAAAAATATATGTTATTACTTTTTTTGAATAAGTAAGTAATGACCTTAATTATTTCCTCTTGTAAGACCTGTAAGACCGGTTCTAACCATCTCACCGATTTCAAAGCCGTCAAGCAATGCTATAAATGCCTCAATCTTGCTTACATTTCCTGTTATCTCAATCATAACGGAATCAACCGATACATCAACAACCTTAGCTCTGAATACATCGGCAAGTGATATAATCTGCTGTCTCTGCTCGGAATTCACATTTATCTTGGCAAGTAAAAGTTCTCTGCATACAGACTCGCCATCCTTAAGCTGTGTGATGGATTTGACATCTTCAAGCTTAATAAGCTGCTTTTCAATCTGATTAAGAATTCTGTCATCACCGCTTACAGCTACTGTCATTCTTGAAAACTGAGGATCTTCGGTCACACCGACAGACAAACTGTCAATATTGTATCCTCTTCTACTAAATAATCCGGCAACTCTGCTTAATACACCGGAGGTATTATCAACCAATAAAGATAAAACCATTTTTTTCATGTTAAATCCACCTTTCAACTAATAAATCATATTACGCTTTTATCCATAAAGCTTATTTTAACCATTTAAGCCTTGTCTGTCAATAGTTTCTCTACCAACTTGACAGCTTCGTTTGCATCCCTCGAATATCCGTCGGCTCCTATCTCATCGGCAAAATTTTGACTGACAACCGCACCGCCAATAATAACCTTATAATTAAGCTTATTTTTACGTACATAATCCACGACATCTTTCATTCTCATCATAGTTGTGGTCATAAGTGCGGAAAGACCGATTACGGAAGCATCATTTTCTTTTGCAGCCTTAATTATCGCATCAAGAGGAACATCTTTTCCCAAATCAATTACGTTATATCCATAATTTCTAAGCATAAGACACACAAGGTTTTTACCAATATCGTGAATATCTCCCTCTACCGTTGCCATTATAACGGTTTCCTTGCTCGGTCCGCTCTGTCCTCCAAGAAGCGGAGTTATATAATTAATGGCAATATCCATAGCCGTTGCTCCGGCTATAAGCTGGGGAAGGAAATACTTTTTTTGTTCAAACAATTCTCCGACCTTATTAACCGCAGGTATAAGATCGTTATCTATAATTTCTTTCGGTGCCTTACCTTCTTCAATTGCTTTTTTAACGTCATTTATTATAGACTCTTTATTTCCTTTAACAACATCTATATAGACTTTGCTGCCTTCAATTCCTCCGGATTTTTTTTTTGAGCCTTCCGATGCCGTACTGGTAATCGCAACGACGTTCTCAACATATCTGTTATCCGACTCTGTTTTAGCCTTAAGCAAATCCGAAGCAAGTGCGGCATTCATAAGCTGCGACTGCTCAGGGTTACATATCGCCATTGTAAGACCTTTATCAATGGCCATTGTAAGAAATGCCGTATTGACATTAATTCTTTCCGGAAGACCGAAAGAAATATTTGAAAGTCCGCAAACTGTAGGTATACCAAGCACTTTCTTACAATATTCAATCGTATCAAGTGTCTCAAGCGCCGCTTTTTTGTTAGCTCCAACAGTTGAAACAAGTCCGTCTATTACAAGGTTTTCTCTCGGAACTCCTTCCTCCTCGGCAACCTTAAGAAGTTTACCTATTATTTCCTTCTTTTCTTCGACACTGTCAGGAAGACCTTTATCCGAAAGCGGAAGCAAAATACACATTGCTCCGTACTTTGCGGCAATCTTCATAAGAGGTCTGCACTTCTTTTCCTCATAGGAAATCGAATTAATAAGTGCGCGTCCCGGATAAATTCTTAACGCGGCCTCAATTACATCTATATGACTTGAATCTATACAAAGCGGCAGGTCTGTGACGCTAATTACCGTATATATGGCTTTTTTCATCATTTCAAGCTCATCTATACCGTTTGTACCCATATTTATATCAAGAATATCGGCTCCGTGATCTGTCTGGCTTTCAGCCATTTCCGAAACCAAATCAAGTTTACCGCTTCTTAATTCTTCCTGAAGTTTTTTCTTACCTGTAGGATTGATTCTTTCACCTATAACAAGAAATCTTCCGTCTATATCAAGCTCGCAAACCTTACTTTCACTTGATAATACTCCCTTTGTTGTGCATAAATCATCTTCGGTAAGCTCAACATCTATATGTTTTACTGCTCTGCTTAATGCTTCAATATGCTTTGGTGTGGAACCGCAGCATCCGCCTATAAGCCTTACTCCGGCTTCAACAAGTTCTCTTCCGTATCCCGAAAACTCTTTAGGCGTCATAGGATAAACCGTACTACCGTCGATAAATTCCGGAAGTCCGTTATTCGGCTTTGCAAATACGGGAACCTTTGCATATTTAATCATACTCTTTATGAAAGGTATCATTTCATTTGGACCGGTTGAACAATTTATACCTACCGCATCAACACCGAGTGATTGAAGAACAACGACAGACGCCTCAGGAGTAGCTCCGAAAAGAGTTTTTCCGTCTTCATTAAAGCTAAGACTTACCATAATCGGTAAATCACAGATTTCTTTTATGGCTATAACCGCAGCTCTTGCTTCAGCAAGACTCATCATGGTTTCAACCACAAACAAATCAACGCCTGCTTCACAAAGTATCGACGCCTGTTCCTTATATACATCCACAAGCTCTTCGAATTCCATATCTCCAACAGGCATAAGCTGTTTACCGGTCATAGTCAAATCGCCTGCCACATATCCTCTGCAGCCCTCAAGCTCAATAGCTTTCTTGGAAAGCTTTACAAGCTCGGTATTCATTTCGACAATTTTATCCGCAAGTCCGTATTCCGCAAGCTTTATCCTGTTTCCCGTAAATGTAGGAGCAAGAAGTATATTGCTTCCCGCCTTTATATATGCTCTTTGGAGCTCAAGCATATGCTTTGGATTTTCAAGAATCCATTTTTCCGGGCAAACACCCATAGGCATACCTTTTTCAAAAAGATTTGTTCCCGTAGCTCCGTCAAGTATTACTATTCTGCTTTCAATTAGTCTTTTAAATAATTCTCTGGTCATTATATCTTCTTAATAAACTCCTTAACAAGCTTTGTAAATTTATCTGAAATTCTATCGGCCGTTATTTTTACATCCTCGTGACTTAAAGCCGTCGGATTAATTCCTGCTGCCATATTAGTGATACATGAAATACCTGCAATCCTCATACCCATATGCATAGCAGCCATAGCCTCACATGCCGTACTCATTCCAACCGCATCAGCTCCCAAAGCTTTAAAAAGCCTTATTTCAGCCGGTGTTTCATAATTGGGACCTGTTGTTTGAAGATAAACTCCATCCTTCAAATCAATATCAAGCTCATTTGCCGCTTCATGCAGCAAATTCAAAAGCTCTTTATCGTAAACATTTGACATATCCGGAAATCTGACGCCTAAATTATCCGGATTTTTCCCAATAAGTGGTGAAGGAACAAATGATGTTATATGATCATTAATCGCCATAAGAGTTCCCGATTCAAACGAATCATTTATTCCACCTGACGCATTGGTAAGAAGAAGCTTGCTTGCACCCATAAGCTTCATAAGTCTTACCGGCATAACAACCCTATCCATTGAATAGCCCTCATAATAATGCACTCTTCCCTGCATGGCAATGATATTTTTCCCATACAATCTTCCAAATATAAATCTTCCCGCATGCCCCGAAACAGTTGATACCGGAAATCCCGGTATATTCTTATATTCAATAATCTCTTTATCATCAAAATACTCTGCAAATCCGCCGAGTCCCGACCCGAGAATAATAGCAATATCAGGCTTTACTGAAATATTTTCCTTTATATAGTCATACGCTTTTTTTAAATCTTCTTCTACTATCGTCACCCACAACACCTCGCAAATCAAATCATATCTGTATATAAAATAATTTATAAATAACATATTGTTCAGTCAAGATAAGTTACCTCATCCTCCCAATAGCAAACAACCGGCATACCTTTTTCAACCAGTTGGAATATCTCTCCCGCTGCCTCCAAGGATAAATTTATACAACCGTGTGAACCATCATATTTATAATAGTCCTCACCGAACTTTGATTTCCATGTTGCATCATGCATTCCTATACCACCGTTAAAAGGCATCCAGTACGCTACCGGTGTCTCATAACCCGGACCTCTTAATATGGCATGCTGCTGAGTATATGTTATAGGATATACACCGCCCGGTGTACCCATTCCTCTGCTTTCGTTACCGGATACGCAAAGAGTATCATAAACAACCTTGCCGTCTCTTATTATATATACATGCTGATCGGTCAAATCTATCTCAACATAATTATCGCCTATATCATTCATGTCGCAAAGAGTATATGCATCGGTTATGCATGCAGGAGTCTTAACAAAATCTCTTTTCTGAATCATTTCGTTATAAAGCTCTTCTTCTTCAACTTCCTCATCTATCTGCCAGCCGTAATAACCGCCGCTTATAAGAATATGCTTCTTATCGTGAGTATAAAACTCCCTGTCCTTATGATAAGTTGTAAACTGCTCGGCGAACTTTTTGGCATATAACTTTACATTGGTCTCGCTTATCTCAACATTTCCGTTGGCATCTATATACGCCATCTTAGTAAGTTCTTCCTTAGGTATCTGGTATATATATCCGTTAAAATCATATTGAGCCTTAATATCCAGATAATCCTCAGCCTTCTTCATCGTATCCTGTATGGAAGCCGATTCGGAAGTTATATCCGCAACCTTATAACATCCTTCGTTTTCTATAACAAGTTCCGTATCGAAATTATTTATTGCGTCAATATAAGCCTGCTTAACAAGCTCATTATCAAGAACCGTACCGTCGGTTTCATTTATAAGCTTTGCTTCTCCGTCCTCAAGTCTTACATAAGCATCCTCAGGTTCAACCATGTTGTTTCTGTCAAGATAAGGCAATGAATTTATATATGATGCAAGCTTATCCTCCTGATACTCCAGTCTGTATCCGACTTCGAAATCACTGTCTTCGAAGAAATACATAAACCAGATAAAAGGATTCTGACCCTTCTTAACCTCTTTAATACTCTTCTTAAGTTTAACATTTCCTCCTATATCGGAAGGACTCATGGTTTCACTGCCGTTTCTGTAATCTGCCGTAAGTGTATACTTGTCCGCATCTTCCTGAATAATTTTATCTGTCTCTTTTACACTCTTATATGAAACATCAAAACCGTTTACTTTTGAATTACCAACAAAAAAATTAGCACAATAAACCACGCCTCCA
>JAFSZR010000123.1 GCA_017459135.1 Lachnospiraceae bacterium
GGATACGTGAAGTTGATTCAAGCGGATCAACGGCAGGATAGATACCCTGCTCGGCTATCTTTCTGCTAAGAACCGTTGTTGCATCAAGATGTGAAAATGTTGTGGCAGGAGCCGGATCCGTAAGGTCATCCGCAGGCACATAAACCGCTTGAACGGAAGTAACCGAACCTTTTCCGGTAGAAGTGATTCTTTCCTGTAAATCACCCATTTCCTGAGCAAGTGTCGGCTGATAACCAACAGCTGAAGGCATACGTCCAAGAAGTGTTGAAACCTCAGAACCAGCCTGTACAAATCTGAATATATTATCTATAAACAAAAGTACGTCTTTGTTTTCCACATCACGAAAATACTCAGCCATCGTAAGACCCGAAAGTGCAACTCTCATTCTGACACCCGGTGATTCGTTCATCTGTCCGAATACCATTGCAGTCTTATCTATGGTTCCACTTTCTTTCATCTCGCTCCAAAGGTCATTACCTTCACGGCTTCGCTCTCCGACACCTGTAAATATCGAATATCCGCCATGCTCCATTGCGACATTATGTATAAGTTCCTGAATAAGAACCGTTTTACCAACACCGGCACCACCGAAAAGTCCTATTTTACCGCCCTTTGCGTATGGCTCGAGAAGATCAACAACCTTAATTCCCGTTTCAAGTATTTCAACGCTTGAACTTTGCTCATAAAAAGCAGGCGGCTTTCTGTGTATATTCCATCTTTCCGCATCTTTCGGTATAGCCTCACCGCCGTCAATAGGATTACCAAGTACATTAAACATTCTTCCGATGGTAGGTGCACCTACAGGTACCGTTATACCCGCACCAGTTGCGGTAACTTCCATATCTCTGGCAAGACCCTCGCTTTGCGAAAGAATTATACATCTTACCTCATTGTTTCCGAGGAGCTGAGCAACCTCCATGGTTTTTTCTTCTCCGTCAACATCAACGATAAGTGCCTCTCTTAATTTTGGCGGATTACCCTCGTCAAAGCGGACATCTATAACAGGTCCCGATACCTGAACTATTCTTCCTTTACTCATTTGGATTCCGCCTCCCTTTGTCTCTTTTTCTTCTGTGCCTTTGCACCTGCAGCAACCTCGGTAATCTCTTGGGTTATAGCTGCCTGTCTGACACGATTATATTCCATCGACAGTTCTTCCATAAGCTTTTCCGCATTGTCATTTGCAGAATTCATAGCTGTCATTCTGGCATTTTGCTCACTGCAAAAACTGTCTATCAATGCGCCGTACAAATATCCCGCAACATAGCTCGGGATAATACTGTCAAGTACATCCGTTGCCGTAGGATAAAATTCGTAATCTTCACCCTTATCAGACGGGTCATGATTAAAACGGCTTTCCGCCTTAGGCTTTCCGCAAAATGCAGCCCTATCAAGCGGTAAAAGCTTTTCAACAACAACCTCGGATTCTACTCCGTTTTTTAGGTTGCTGTAAATAATTCTTATCTCGTCAATATTATTTAACCTGTATTCGTTAAGCAAAATTGCCGTTATCTCTTTTGCTCTTCTTAATGTCGGATTTTGAGCGGTATATAAAAATGACTTTTCAATAGGAATCTTATGTCTCTTAAAATGCTGTCTGCCGTATTCACCTATAACATAGAGCTTAACGTTCTTATGACGCTTCATTTCCTCATCGGCGGCAACTATAATATTGTGATTATATGCGCCTGCAAGTCCCTTATCTGCCGTAACAACAAGATAAGCATATCTTTCCGCAGGCTTTCTTCCCGTTTCAGGATAGAAATAATCACTGTTTACATTTGATTTTGTTTCAAATATTCTTTTTATCTCGCGTTCAACAATATTAAAGTAAGGCCTTGCCGCATCCAGCTCCGACTTTGCCTTTCTCATCTTTGTCGAGGCTATTAGATACATGGCATTGGTAATCTTCTTTGTATTATTTACGCTCGAAATTCTATTTTTAATTACCTTTGCACTTGGCAAGCCTACTCACCATCCTCATTAATTAAGCTGTTCATATAATCATCACGGAATTTTTCAGCCTCACTGATAATTGTCTTTTTCTCATCTTCGGAGAAAATTCCGTTATCGTCTATACTGTTACATAAGCTCATATTATTTGCATGGAAATAATCAAATAATTTGCTTCTGAAATCAAGCATGCTTTCTATAGGTATATCCTGCATAACATGTGCGGTTGCAGCCACAAGTGTAATAACCTTCTCATGAAGCTTCATAGGATGGCTCTGCGGCTGTCTTAAAAGTCTCATAAGTCCCTGACCGTAAACAAGCTGCTTCTTGGTTGCATCATCAAGGTCACTTGAGAACTGTGTGAAGACTTCCATCTCTCTGTACTGTGCAAGGTCAAGTCTGACACCGCCCGCAGCTTTCTTCATAGCCTTAGTCTGTGCGGCACCGCCGACACGGGATACCGAAAGTCCGACATTTACCGCCGGTCTCTGACCTGCAAAGAAAAGCTCACTTTCAAGGAATATCTGACCGTCCGTAATTGATATAATATTTGTCGGAATATATGCGGATACGTCACCTGCCTGTGTCTCGACTATCGGAAGCGCAGTAAGTGAACCGCCTCCCTTTTCTGCCGAAAGGTGAGCTGAACGTTCCAAAAGTCTTGAATGGAGATAAAATACATCTCCCGGATATGCCTCACGTCCCGGTGAACGCTCAAGCAAAAGACTTAATGCTCTGTAAGCAATAGCATGCTTTGACAAATCATCATATATAATAAGTACATCCTTACCCTTGTCCATGAAATACTCACCGAGTGCGGTACCTGCATAAGGCGCAATATATTGCAAAGGTGCAGGCTCCGAAGCCGATGCGTTTACAACAATTGTATAGCTCATCGCATCAAATTTGTTGAGTGTTCTTACAAGCTGTGCAACACTACTTGCCTTTTGTCCGATAGCTACATAAATACATATAACGCCGTTTCCCTTTTGATTGATAATTGTATCAAGAGCAACGGTTGTTTTACCTGTCTGTCTGTCACCTATAATAAGCTCTCTCTGACCTCTTCCTATAGGGAACATTGAATCAATCGAAATAAGACCTGTATCCATAGGCTCGTTTACAGGCTGTCTGTCTATTATGCTCGGTGCAGGTGTTTCAAGGGCGCGATAATCCATCGCCTGAATATCTCCCTTGTTATCAACGGGATTTCCAAGCGCATCAACAACTCTTCCTATAAAACCTTCACCTACAGCAATACCGGCTGTCTTCTTTGTTCTTCTGACAAGACTGCCGTCGGTTATTTCATCATCTTCACCAAAAAGAATTACACCAATCTCTCCGCGTCGTAAATCCTGAACCATACCCTTTACGCCGGATTCAAAGACAACTATCTCACCGTATCTTACCGAATCAAGACCTTCCACAACGACGATTCCGTCACCGACCGTCTTAACCTTACCCTCTTCCTCGGCAACAGCCTCAAGTTCAAAATCCTCTATGGATTTTTTAAGAAGAGTAATCATCTGATCCGGCTGTGACTTGCTCGCATATCTCAATGATATTTCCGAAAGCTTGTCCTTAAGCTGTGCAAACCTGCCCTCCGGTGTCCAGTTATAAATCTCTCTGTCATATACAAGTTTGAAGCCTTTAATTTCCTTGTCTTCTACCCATTCAAGATTTATTTCCTTATCATATTTGTTCTTAAGGAAAGCTTCAAATCTTTTCTTCTGTTCTTCCGATGGCGCCGCCGCTGCATAGAGATATGCTGTAAGCTTTTCAGACGTTTTATTCTCCATCCTTTACGCTCCTTTCAGCATCCTCCAAAAATACATCATACGCCTTATTTATATCATCACTCATAAATATCTTCTCAGCAGCCTGACTTACCATATCGGTAATATCCTTGCTTGCGCTGTTTATGATATTGGCACGAACGCTCTCAGCTTCCTTACGTGCATCATCAAGAATTTTCTCGGCATTTTCTTTTGCTTCTTTCTCTCTTTCAACACGCATAGTGTCAAGCTCTGAAGAAGCAGCCTTTTTCTTATCCTCTATCTCATCATCAACAGCTTTAAGTTTATTTTGATATTCTTCTTCAACCTCTTTTGCATTGGCAAGCTTTTCATTTGCCTCATCATCAAGACTTTTGTAATGAGCCGTTCTCTTGTCCATAAAATCCTTAACCGGCTTATACAAAAGTATATAAAGACCTACGAAAAGTATGGCAAAGTTTGCAAGATGAAGTAATATCTGCTGAAAATCAATGTTAAGAGGTAATCCTGTAAGAACCATATTACACACCTCCACTTTGCTACATTACGAATACAATCAATATCGCTACAACCAATGCATATATAACTACGGTCTCGACAAATACAAGACCGAGCATCATAAGACCCTGTATCTTTCCGCTTGCTTCAGGCTGACGTGAAATACCCTCTGCTGATTTTGAAACGGCAATACCC
>JAFSZR010000124.1 GCA_017459135.1 Lachnospiraceae bacterium
AAAAAAGATAGCATTGAAATAAATAGGAGAATCTGATATGTGGATATATATAGTAATTGGAATATTTTTATTTTTAATTATTTTGTTTGCGGCTATGTATAACAGCTTTGTTAAGATGGATAATAAAGTAAAGGAAGCATTTTCAACTATGGATATTTATCTTGTAAAACGCTGGAATATGATTCCTAAACTGGTGGATGTTGTTAAGGCTTATGCAGAGCATGAAAAAGCAACATTTGAAAGCATAACAAGTCTTAGAAGTAATTCTTATGACAGTATGAATGATGCTGAAAAGCTTAAAGCCAATGAAAAGCTTTCAAGAGAGCTTAATAAGATAATGGCTGTTGCGGAAGGCTATCCGGAGCTTAAATCAAGTGAAAACTTTATAGATTTAAGTAATAAGCTGTTTAAGGTAGAGGATGAGATTGCCAATTCACGCAAGTATTATAACGGGGTTGTAAGACTTTTTAATAATAAGACGGAAACATTTCCGGGAAATATTTTTGCGGGAATATTCGGTTTTAAGTCAAAGGCTATGTTTGAGGCGGAAGCCTTTGAAAGAAATGATGTGGGAATTAATATGTAGGAAAGCGGTTTTTTATTGCCGTTATTTGATTATCATTTCAAAATACAGAGGGGTTAATAATTATGAAACATAGAAAAAAAATTGCCATTTTATTAACAGTCGTAATTGCTTTATTTATTAGCATTTCTTTTTGCAATGAAGATACTTTTGCTGCATATGAGGAGGATAGCGAACAGGAATATAAAGAGGATGAAGAACGGGAATACCTCGATAGCGTAGAGGATTATTCGGGCAGTACTCCCAGCGAAAGTGATTATTATGGCGGATTTGACTATCTTATTGACAGCTATGATATAAACATTGTCGTAAATGAAAATAACAGGCTTGATATAACCGAAACATTGATGGTTTATTTTAATGTTCCAAAGCATGGTATTTACAGAACAATACCATTAAAAAATACAGTAAAAAGACTTGATGGTACGACGTCAAAAAACCGTACGCAGGTAACAAATATCAGAGTTGATAATGAATATAAAAAGGAAAGAGAAAACGGAAATTTAAAGCTGAAAATAGGCTCACCGGATATTACGGTTGAAGGTGCACAGCTTTATACAATAAGATATACTTATAATCTTGGCAAGGATCCTGCGAAGAACTATGATGAACTTTATTTTAACATTATAGGAACAGAATGGGAGGATACTGTTATCGGTAACATTACATTTACCATAACCATGCCGAAAGAATTCGATGAATCAAAGCTTGGTTTTTCATCGGGATCTGAGGGCAGCACCGATAATGAAAATGTTTATTATTCGGTTGACGGAAATGTAATTACAGGAGGATATAACGGCATACTTGAACCAAGACAGGCGCTTACCGTAAGATGTGAGCTTCCGGAAGGATATTTTGTAGGTGCCGGCCTTGATATTAATATCATGGATTATATATTTTTTGTGATTCCTATCGTATTTCTTATTATTTCAATATTAATCTGGTTTAAATTCGGCAGGGATGATAAAGTAATCGAAACGGTTGAGTTTTATCCGCCGGAGGGCTTTAACAGCCTTGAAGTAGGTTTTTTATATAAAGGTAAGGCTGATAATCAGGATGTTGTTTCATTGCTTATATATCTTGCAAATGCCGGATATATCAAGATTTCCGAAATAGAAGAAAAGAATTTTCTGTTTAAGAAAAAAGGCTTTAAAATAACAAAGCTTAAGGATTATGATGGAAATAATATTAATGAGAGAACCTTTTTAAACGGCTTGTTTAAGCTTGGTTCGGGTAAAGGCGTTCTTATGAAGGACGGAATGGAATTTGACGGACAGCTTGAATCCGTTACCGGAACAGACCTTTATGACAGCTTTTACAGGACAGTCAATACCATACTCAAAAACATTAATGATAAAGAAAATATAAATCAATTATTTGAACGGAAGGCATCAAAAAAACAAATATTTATTACGATTATGATAATGGCTTCTTTTGTGCTGATAACCATACCGCCGGTTTTTACATATGGTGAATCTTTAATGTTTCCGTTCGCACTTTTATTTCCGGGAATAGGTTTTTCTGTTATGTTTAGTATGGTGTTCGGAAAAAATCATACCGTATACGTGAACGGTAAACCTAAGAATTCGTCTTGGTCATCAGCGATATTTGGTATCATATGGGGACTTGGATTTGGCGGTATACCATGGGGTGTTACTGTACTTCCTGCACTTTTGCAGGATAAATGGTATTTCATAGGATATATGGCAGGTCTTTTATGCATACTCGGAATGGTGCTTTGTAAGATTTATCTTCCAAAGAGAACTCCTTACGGCAATATGATGCTTGGTAAGATAAGGGGATTTAAAAACTTCCTTCAGGTTGCTGAAAAAGAAAAGCTTGAAGCGCTTGTTATGGAACAGCCTGATTATTTCTACAATATACTTCCGTATACTTATGTACTCGGAGTATCCGATAAATGGATTAAGAAATTTGAGACAATAGCTATTCAGGCCCCGTCCTGGTATGACGGTAATGATGTCAATACAGCGG
>JAFSZR010000125.1 GCA_017459135.1 Lachnospiraceae bacterium
AGATAAAAATGTAAAAAATGGTCTGTTAAAAAACGAATAAGGAATATAATGGTATAACATAAATATTTACTTAACTATCATGGGAGATTTATAAAAATGGATGACGCTCTGAGAGAAAGAATCAATCTAAGTTTAGGCAGAATAAGATTCATAAAAAAAGATGCTTATAGCGCGAGGTTTAAGGCATTTTTTAATGAGGTTGCCGATTTTATCATATATGTGTATGAAACAATTCCGAAAATTAAAAATGACGAGAGTTTAAGCTTTAGTGATTTGTATGATATAAATCAGGAATTATACGATGACATTTTACCTGATAATTATATTACAAGCTTTGCAAATCCTGATTATGCGGTGGAATTTCTCGGTGAGGATTTCGGAAGGATTCTTTCTTTTTTGTATTACGAAATAAGAGGTATTATTCCGTATCTTTATGAAGAAAGATATGAGGAGTTTATAGCTGTTGTCGAGCTCTTTCTTGAGGTCTACAATATTTTTCTTGATCCGAAGATGATAAGCTACAAATATATCAGAGATGCAATTTATTATCATATGTACGACTATACGGATGTTATGGTTGAAAGAAGAACACTTGAAACCATAAGTCCTGAGTTTACATTTGCTACGGATATTATTATGAACAGCGATTTGTCGGACTTGAGATATTTATTTAAATACGGTGAGTATATAAGTGAAAATGAAACAAAGACGGCAGAATATTTAAATAAGCTCTCCCAAAAAGAAATAGATGATATGGCGGAAACCTATGTAAACGGTTTTATCAACGGATTTAAGTCAATGGGAATCGATCTTTCGCCGAAAAGGACAGTAAATATCAGATATTCCATAGGTCAGGAGCGTATGGTAAGAAGTGCCGTAAAGATGTTTGAAGAGCATAATCTTAAACCGATTATTTTCAGATATGCAACAAGCAGAATAAACAGAAGACTTACCTTGAGAACCGGTTATATATCAACCTTTGCCAATCAGCAATATGAATATGACCACAGAATGGATGAAGCTGTATTTACGGATAAGGCCATACTTGAAAGAAAACTTGAGGTTATTGAAGACACATACAAAAAACATGAAAAACTTGCGAAAGAATATGCCGGTCCTGCGGTAATCGAAACATTTGGCGAAGCACCGTTTAAGCCGGTTATTAAAGATAAAAGCATAAAGCTTAACGATAAACAGCAAAAGTATATGCTGGATTATCAGACGAAGGCTGCAAATATTACCAACAAATATATCCCGAGAGATAAGTACAGTTTTACGATAATTGCATATCCTGTTCCTGAAATAGGTGATAATTTTGAAGAAATATTTGCGGAAATCGTAAAGGTTAATACGCTTGATAATGCACTTTATGAGGAGATTCAGGAACATATAATCAATGAGCTTAATAACGCGGAATATGTTCATGTAAAAGGTACCGGAAATAATAAAACCGATATTAAGGTAATGATGCATAAGATAACGGATTTTGACAGGGAAACAAATTTTGAAAACTGTCTTGCCGATGTCAATATTCCTCTCGGAGAAGTATTTACATCTCCGAAACTTACGGGAACTGAAGGTGTTCTTAATGTAAGTGAGGTATATTTGAATGAATTAAAATATATCAATTTAAATCTGACATTTAAAGACGGAAAGATAAGTGAATATACTTGCGATAATTTCAAAAAGGAAGAAGAAAATAAGGCGTATATAAAAGAGAATCTGATGTTTAATCATGACACGCTTCCGATAGGCGAGTTTGCGATAGGAACCAATACCGTAGCTTATGTAATGGCGAGAAGATTTAATATACTTCGCAGACTTCCGATACTGATAGTTGAAAAAATGGGACCTCATTTTGCAGTAGGTGATACCTGCTACAGTTACAGTGAGGATATGAAGCTTTACAATCCGGACGGCAGGGAGATAGTTGCAAAGGATAATGAATGTTCTGTTTTGAGATTATCGAAAAATAAAGAGGAAAGAGAAAAAGCATATTTTAATTGTCATACCGATATAACGATTCCTTATGAAGAAATAGGAAGTATAGCTTCCGTTCATCCGGACGGAAAAGAAGTTTTGATTATCGAAAACGGACGATTTGTTCTTCCGGGTACGGAAAAGTTAAATGAAGCTTTTGAATAAATTACAATGATTTTTATGTTGTTCGGGGCAGAAAAGGAGAGATGATAAATGGATAATCAGTTTAATAATGGGCAGAACAATCCGCAAAACTACGGAGCGACATTGCCTGTGGATAATCCGGGTTTTGTTCAGACACAGCCACAGTACAATCAGGGCTACGGAGCAACAATGCCTGTAGATAATCCGGGCTTTAGTCAGCCACAGGAACAATATTATAATCCGGGATATGGGGCAACGATGCCTGTAGATAATCCGGGATTTAATCAACCGCAGCAACGGTATAATAATCAAGGCTACGGAGCGACAATGCAGACTGATAATTCAGGCTACGGAGCAACGATGCCTGTAGATAATCCGGGATTTAATCAACCGCAACAATCATATAATAATCAATGGTACGGAAATACTGCACAAACTGACAGTCCGGGCTATAATCAACCGCTTCCGCCACAGCAGCAGAGTTTTAAAGTAGCTGAAAAGAAGAAAAAAACGGGCTCGAAGATATCCGCAGGCTGGTTGGTTGCATTATGCATTTCTTTAATTGTTATTATTTCGGGTGCATTGATTATAACATTTGTCGTTTTGGGAAAAAAGAAACAGATTAATGATGTAAAGAATACGAATATTAAGCTTGCTGACAAAAGTTATTCAGTTACATACGGCGAATTGTTTGGAAAGACCGTAAAAAATCTCAAGTGGGATTATTTTAAAGAAGACGGAGAAAAGCTTGTTCAGGCAAAGGGTGACTATCAAATGCCGGATACAAACAATACCGCTTCTTTGATTGTTCAGTTCAATGTAGATAACGGCGTAACCTTGTCTTGCATTTCGGTTAACGGACAGGCATATTCTATAGCGGATTCGGAACGATTCATCGTGGAAATGTATAATTCGTGCTACGGGATTGAAAAAAGCACTACTACCGAAACAGTAACTACCGAGGCAACCACGGAAGCCACGACAGAGTCAACTACTCAGGCGACAACGGAAGCCACGACAGAGGCTACAACTCAGGCAACAACGGAAGAAAAAAATGAATATATATTAAAAAACAGCAGTTCCGAGTATCTTGCGGTTTCCGATATAGCGGGAATGAGCAAAGAGCAATGCAGACTTGCAAGAAACGAAATATATGCAAGACACGGAAGACTTTTTGATGATCCGGAACTTCAGGCATATTTTAATTCATGCAGCTGGTATGTCGGATATATAGAACCTGATAAATTTGATGAGAGTGTCTTAAATGCATATGAAAAATCAAATCTTGAATTGATTGTAGCATATGAAAAGGATATGGGTTATCGATAAGAGCCTTAGGTTAAAGTTGATATGAATAAGAAAATATTTTGGTTTAGCATTCTTGCAGCTTTATTATTGACGGGCTGCGGAATAAAGAAATCACAAAAAATTGAAAATACCGATGATACCACCGCTGTACAGATTAATCTGACTGAGGGTGCATCTACGGAAGAAACGGCAACACTTTCCGATTCGGATAAAACAACCGATACCGAAGATGTTACTGAAGATAAAACAACCGAAAAGACTACCGAAACTACGGAAGAAACCACAGAGGAAAACAAATCAAACGGATATGTTATCGTGATTGATGCCGGACACCAGGCACATGGAAATTACGATCAGGAACCTATCGGTCCCGGTGCAAGCGAGACAAAAGCCAAGGTTTCAAGCGGAACAAGCGGCTGTGTTTCGGGTCTTGCGGAGTATGAGCTTAATCTTATGGTAGCACTTAAACTTCGTGATGAGCTTGAAGAAAGAGGTTACGAGGTTATTATGGTAAGGGAAACTCATGACGTGGACATAAGTAACAGTGAGAGGGCAGCAATTGCAAATGAAGCAAATGCCGATGCATTTATAAGAATTCATGCAAACGGCTCCGAAAATTCTTCTGTAAACGGTGCGATGACAATTTGTCAGACTGCTTCCAATCCGTACAATGCCGAGTATTATGAGAAAAGCAAAGCACTTTCTCAAAGTGTGCTTGATAATATGGTGGCAGAGACCGGAGCCAATAAAGAATATGTTTGGGAAACGGATACCATGAGCGGAATAAACTGGTGTATGGTTCCCGTAACTATAGTTGAGATGGGTTATATGACAAATCCTGAGGAGGATGCACGTATGGCGACGGACGAATATCAGGATAAGATTGCATTTGGTATAGCAAACGGAATAGATGAATTCCTCGGAATAAAGAGATAGCATTATCTTTGATGAGAAGGTTTATAGTGTATAGGAGATTTATATGGGAAAAAGAGTAATTTGGATAGTACTTGACAGTGCCGGAGCGGGAGAACTTCCCGATGCGGACAAATACGGTGATGCCGGTGCGGATACTTTCGGACATATTTTAAAGACCTATCCCGATGCCAAATTTGACAATATGTCAAAACTAGGACTTTTTGATATGGATGAAACAAGTTTTAAAAGACCTGCCGATTCGGATATCATAGGTTGTTACGGAAAAGCAAAGGAAATGTCAAACGGTAAGGATACCACTACCGGTCATTGGGAGATGATAGGCTTATATACCAAGATACCGTTTCCTATATATCCGGAAGGTTTTCCGAAAGAAATAATGGACGAGTTCGTAGAAAAAACAGGTTGTAAAGGGGTTTACGGAAATAAAGTTGCTTCCGGAACCGTTATAATAAAAGAATACGGCGATGAGCATATGGAGACGGGATATCCGATAGTTTATACTTCGGCGGATTCCGTATTTCAGATTGCTGCTTCGGAAGAAAAGGTAGGGCTTGATAAGCTCTATTTTATGTGCGAGACGGCAAGAAAGATTCTTCAGGGAAAAAACAATGTCGGAAGAGTTATTGCAAGACCTTTCGTAAAAACCGAAAACGGATACGAGAGGACTACAAACAGACGTGATTATGCACTTAATCCGGACAGAGACAATGTTTTGGTTCACCTTGAAGAAAACAATGTAAAGACCTATGCCGTAGGAAAGATAGGCGATATATTTAATAATGTGGGAATATCCGAGGGGGTTCATACCAACGGAAATACAGACGGTATGAATAAAACCATTGAATATATGGACAGGGTTGATGAAGGACTGATATTTACCAATCTTGTTGATTTTGATATGAAGTACGGTCACAGACGTGATACCGAGGGGTATAAAAATGCTCTTGAGGAGTTTGACTTATGGCTTGGAGAAAAGCTTATGCCTAAGCTTTTCGATGAAGATATAGTGATTATAAATGCCGACCACGGATGCGATCCTACATTTAAGGGTACAGACCATACAAGAGAGTATATACCGGTTATGATATACGGTAAGGGATTGAAGAAAGGTTATAATCTCGGTGTGATTAATTCTTTTGCTGATATCGGAAAAACAGTAGAGGAATATCTTATCGGAAAAGTAGTTGAAAATTCAGGCTCAATCGGAGAGAGCTTTTTGAATAAGATTGTTTAATTTTACAAGACAGGGGTGAAAGCTATGAGGATGTATGACCTTATTATGAAAAAAAGGAACAATGCGGAACATAGTAAGGAAGAGATAAGGTATATTATCGATAAGTTTACCAAGGGGGAAATACCTGATTACCAGATGTCTGCCTGGCTCATGAGCGTTTATTTTAACGGTATGACTAAGGAGGAAACCCTGGAACTTACCAATGCAATGGCAGACAGCGGAGACAGGCTTGATTTATCGAAGATAAACGGTGTCAAGGTTGACAAGCACAGCACCGGAGGAGTGGGAGATAAGACAACATTTATCGTTGCTCCGATACTTGCCTCACTCGGAATACCTATGGCAAAGATGAGCGGACGCGGTCTCGGACACACAGGCGGAACGATAGATAAGCTTGAAGCTATAGAGGGATTTAACGTAGCCATATCCGAAGAAGATTTTATAAATAACGTAAATAACATAAAGCTGTCTCTCGTTGGTCAGACAGGAAATCTGGCTCCTGCCGATAAGAAAATATACGCATTAAGAGATGTAACCGCAACCGTTGACAGCTTACCGCTTATTGCGTCAAGCATAATGAGTAAGAAGCTTGCGGCCGGTGCGGATGTAATTGTTCTTGATGTTAAATGCGGTTCCGGTGCATTTATGAAGGATGAAGCTTCGGCAAAGGAACTCGCAAAAACTATGGTTGAAATCGGAAACGGAGCAGGCAGAAAGACTTACGGAATTATAACCGATATGAATGAACCTCTGGGATGTAAAGTGGGAAATGCATTGGAGGTTTATGAGGCGGTAGAAGTACTTAAACTGAAAAACCTGGAAGATGTTGATTTCGGTATAAAAAGGCTTCTTGAGGTTTCACTCACACTTGCATCATATATGCTTATGGGTGCAAAAAAATATGCGAGTGACGAAACATTATCGTATGAAGAAGCCAGAAAAATATGTGAAGAAGCTATTACTAGCGGAAAAGCACTTGATAAGTTTGCTGAATTTGCAGCAGCTCAGGGCGGTGATTCAAAGATGCTTTATAATCCGGAATTACTTCCGAAGGCAAAATATATCGTTCCCGTTTATGCATCAAAGGAAGGATATGTTGCTTCCTGTAAAACAAGTGAGGTCGGTATGGTAAGCCTTATATTGGGCGGAGGAAGAGAAACGAAGGAAAGCATTATCGACCTTGCCGTCGGTATAGATATAAGAAAACATATAGGTGATTATGTGAAAACCGATGAGGTCTTTGCATATATACATGCGGATGATGAAGCAGTTATAAAAGAAGCCGAGAAAAGACTGCTTGGAGCATATGAAATCTCGGATGAAAAAATTGAACCGGAAAAGATAATAAAGTATGTATCGGAATAGATTTTAAGATTAATCAAAAAAATATCTTGTCTATTTATTATGATAACAATATGTGGTATACTTAAGCGGTATGATTAAAATATATGATACATCATATTTCAATTGAATAAAAAACTTAAAGAGTAAGAAAGGGGTCTTTGATTTTGAGTAAAAATAAAAGGACAACCGCCATAGTGTTACTCATCATAATCGAGCTTGCGCTTGCTGTGGGAATCGCTCTTACAAACGGGGCAATCGAGAAGCATGAAAGCATCAAGGAAATGATGAGAGATGCGGTACTCCATGAGGAAAACAAGATAAATTTGTTTGGCCTTGCGGTTAATCCTTCACTTGTCGCCGGCTTTACGGTAACCGGAATAATATTGCTGTTTGCGCTTATAGTGAGGATTTTCGTTATACCGAAATTCAAAAATGTACCGGGTAAATTCCAGCTTGTATTGGAAACCTGGGTCGGATTTTTTGAAAATCTTGCCAAGACCAACAGTCCACACAGTAACGGCTTTTTGGGAGCCTACATATTTGCAACCGGAACTTATGTGTTTACGGGTACGTTGTTTGAGCTTTTCGGAGTTCAGGTATTAACAACCGAAGGACATTCGATATCACTTCCGGCACCGCTTGCGGATATAAACGGTGCGATTATGATGGGTTGTCTGTCATACCTTGTGATATTATCCGGAGGTATTAAAAATAACAAGCTTCGCGGAGTCGGACTTACACTTAAAGAATTTTCGCTTCCGCTTTCCATGAGCTTCCGTCTTTTCGGAGCACTTCTTTCGGGTATGCTTGTTACGGAACTTATATACTTTACACTTGGACTTTCAATTCTTCTTCCGGTAGTTGTCGGAGTTATGTTTACATTGCTTCATGCACTTATACAGGCATACGTGCTCACACTCCTGACTGCCATATTCTACGGAGAGGTTTCGGAACCGCCAAAACCTAAGGAAAAGAAATCAAAAAAAGAAAATAATGAAGGCACACCTGCAGAAGTTATGCAGGAAGCATAAAAATATAATTCGAATCGGAGGATAAGAAAATGAATTTAAGAATATCAAAAAAGGTACCTGTAGTTTTAGCATTTGTAATAGTCTTCTTGACAGTATTGGTTTTTGTGGGACCAAAGCTTACACAGGCTAAGACGGTAAACAACTCTTCTCAGCAGATAACGGTAGTATCAAAAGAAGCCGATACGGCTGATGTTGCCGATGTTGATGCCGAAGATGAGGAAGCTGTTGCCGAAGCAGCAGATTCAACCGGTTCAAAGGCTATTGCAGCTGCTATAGCAATCGGTCTTGCAAGTTTAGGTGGTGCTATAGGTATGGGTATCGC
>JAFSZR010000126.1 GCA_017459135.1 Lachnospiraceae bacterium
ATTAAACTTATCATTGTTTCCGGCTGTAAGAAGTGCCCACTTCTTATCAAATTGTGTAAAAATATCGGTTTCAAAATTCATTATATTTTTTACCTCCATGTTTTTTTTTAATTGTATAATTAAAAAAGCATACAATTTTATGTATGCTCTTATCCTATAATAAAATAACTTTCATGTAAATATTTATATTTCTTATTCTCTAACAAAACCGTTTTGTGCTTATATACCGTATCTTATCCTCTTACAAAAACCGTTGTCACGCACATATTTCCGTCTTTAATCTGTGCAAATATATCCCCGTTCATCGCATGCATAAGTTTGCGACATATATATAATCCTAAGCCGCTTCCGCTTTTTGTCTCACTGTTTGAGCCTCTCCAAAAGCTGTCGAATACATGAACAAGCTCGGCCGGTGCAAGAGTACAGCCTGAGTTTGTGACAGTTATAAGGCGGCAGTTTTCCTCATCGGAAAATGATATGCTTACATTTTTTCCGTCACCGTATTTTATGGCATTTTCAAGGATATTCTGTAATACTTCCACACTTCTGTCTACATCGCCCTTTACTATACAGTCTTTAAAATCTTCTATTACAAATTCGGTTTTGTTTAACTCAAACTTATCGATATAATATCTCTTAATCTCATCAACAAGATTTGAGACATAAAAATCTCCGTCCTTAACCTCAAGATTAAGAAAATCATCTCCGGCACTTTCGATAAGATCGGCCACAAAACCTTCTATCTCATCAGCCTTGGCATTTATGCCCTCAGCCACCTCAATCTTCTTTTCTTCATCTTTATAAATTCCTTTTGAAAGAGCCTTTGAAGAAAGCTTGATTGCCGAAAGCGGAGTTTTTATATCATGTGATATCGAAAGCACAAGTGTTTGTTTTTCCTTTTGGAGCTCAAGTTCTTTTCTCTTATTATCCTCAAGCTTTTCGCGAAGCATATCAAGTCCCCATGTAAACTTTCCGAAAAAACGATTTTTGTTTTCTTCTATCGGAACGGTAAGATTACCCTTTGCAAGTTCATACGGAAGTTCCGAAATTCTGTTAAACGGTTTCATAATGCGATTGCGTATATAAAGCAAGACTATAACTATCAGAAAAGAAACTATAACAAGTACCACGTCGGTTGCTATAATTAGTTTTAAATTGCTACTAACCATAAGTTTGTAATCAAATCTGTATAACCCGCCGTCAATCATCTTAATTGCATAAGAGTAATTGCTTTTGAAAAAGTCTTCGTCATCCGATTGTTTTTCATAACCGACAACATATTTACACCCGCTTATATCAGGTGTATTACCGGTTTCTATTTCACGCGACAATCTTTCTATCTCGACATTATATTCTTTATTCTCCGAATGTTTCGATGCATTAAAAAAGAAGATATTGATGGCAAAAAGCACCAATATTATAAAGATCAAATATATAATTATAATCTTATCAATCTTCTTCATACTTATAACCTGTTCCCCATACGGTAAGAATATGTATCGGCTTTTTAGGATTATCCTCTATCTTTTCCCTGAGCCACTTTATATGTACTGTAAGTGTCTGCTGCTCCGACTCACTGTCGCTTCCCCAGATTTGATTAAATATATATTCCTTGGAAAGAGTCTTTCCCTTGTTTTCAATCAAAAGCAAAAGCAAATCAAATTCCTTGGCTCTTGTTTCAAGAAGCTTTCCGTCTTTATATACCGTTCTTTCGATTTTATTAAGAGTAAGCGAGCCGCAGGTTATCTCATCCATCGCATACTTTCTCTTAAATATTCCCTTAATCTTTGCAAGAAGAATATCTATGTCATACGGCTTTTCGATATAATCGTCTGCACCGAGCAAAAGACCGTTAAGCTTATCATCCTTATCAACCTTCGCACTCAAGATAAGAATAGGTGTATCGCTTGTCTTTCTTATCTGCTCGCAAACAGCAAATCCGTCAAGCCCGGGAAGCATTATATCAAGCAGGACAAGCCTTGCCCCGTATCTTTCGAATACGGACAAGGCTTTCTCTCCATTATCCACAACTGTTACTATATAATTTTCTGCTCGTAAGAAATCCGCAAGAAGCATTGATATTTCCTTATTGTCTTCCACAACAAGCACATCTGTCATATAGCATTTCTCCTTATTGTTTCACTTTTTTCAAAGCTATTTAGAATATGATTAATTCTTAAGTATAAACTACCAGCCCATCTCCATAAGCCAGTTATTAAGCGAGCGCTCTCTGTCACGCATCTTGGTTGAATCATCAATCTTTCCCAAAGAATATTCGCCCTTGATATTTCCGTCATCTATGAAAAGCACTCTGGTGCATCCTGCTGCAACTCTCGCATCATGCGTAACAAGCATGATTGTCGTACCGTCGGCATTAAGCTTGGTAAGCTCCTTCATAACCTCTTCGGAAGTTGTACGGTTGAGTGCACCTGTAGGCTCATCCGCAAAAATAACCTTAGGATTGTTTATCATGCTTCTGCAAATACATGCTCTTTGAAGCTGTCCGCCCGAAACTTCATTTATGTCATTATCGGCTATGTCGATTATGTCAAGACGTCTCATAAGTTCCTGGCCTTTCTCGATCTTTTCCTTTTTGCTGCTCTTGTTATTTTTCGATTCAAATGCAGGTAATATGATATTATCAAGTACCGTAAGATTTTTCAACATATACATCTGCTGAAAGATAAATCCCATCTTATCAAGTCGAAGTTCCGCAAGCTCGTTTGCTCCCATATCGGCAATGTTTTTTCCGTCAAATATAACTTCACCGGCTGTTGTATTATCCATACCGGACACCGTATAAAGAAGGGTTGATTTACCTGAACCCGAAGGTCCCATGATGGCAACCATCTCGCCCTCATTCACATCAAAGTTTACATTCTTAAGTACGTTGTTCTGTCTTTTATTTATAACATAGGTTTTGCATAAATCCTTAACTTCCAAAATCTTTTCCATAATCATTTCTCCTTTATTATCATTTCCCAAATCAATCGTTACCTGTTATCTTTAAATAAACTCATCTGAGTAAAACTCTTATTATTCAATATCAGCCGTATGCGATGCCTTTATGGTATTTGTATAAAGTGACGTTAAAAATGCACTTAATGTCGTTGCCGCGAGTATTATAAGAGGACATATTACAAATATTTCCAAAGGCTTGATTTCATACTCAAGGCCGTATGCAACACCCATAATTCCGAATATCGGGTCAATGCAAAGCTTCGTAAGCGGCAACACGAGTATGGAAGCTATTATAAACGCAAGAACCATTACTATTACAAATCTTAAAGTATGCTGAGTTATTATCTTTTTATTCTTTATACCGACAGCTTTCATAAGTGCTATCTCACTCTTTTCCCTGCTAATGAAGGAACGCTCCATAAGTATCGCTATAAGTGCAGATATGATTACGGTAAGAATGAGTGTCAGGTATTCAACCGCACGCATCGTGTCCGAAACCTGTGTGCAATTTTTGGTATAATCGGCTGCATTATATATATCCTTGGTATCGAATATTTCCTTCAAACGTTCAATTCTTTTATTAGCTGTTTCCAAATCAGGATTATCGTCAAAATCAATCTGGAATGCGAAAGCCGAAACAATCTCCGACCTGTCGGTCTTTGCATCCTCATGAAGTCTTCCGACCTCGCCAAGCTGATTAAAGCTTGTAAAAAGTCCCGTAACAAGATAATCATGTTCAACTCCGTTTATCTTTATATTTACGGTATCTCCTATTTCACATCCGATAAGCTTAGCCGATTGAGGCGTGAGTGCTATTTCATATTCATTTTGCGGTGCCGTGCCCTCGTTATAAACATAGTCACTTGCTTTTGTTAATTTATTTTGCTGGAAGGTAAGCTTTTGTATATTGCCGTTAAATGAAACCTGATACTTAAACTGCAATTCAACCATACATTTACCCGGCATATCGTTTTTTGCAAGTATATCTTCTATCTCATTTAAAGTTTCATAGATTTTTTCATCCCCGGACTCACCGTCCATAAGTTCCATAATTCTGTTTGCATCATCCAGATACACATCACTTTTTAGTGTTCCGAAAAGATATACCAGCTTATCGCTGCAAAGAGTGTTTGCCGTATTGGCAAGAATCATAACCATCAGGAAGCATATCGTAAATACTATTGTCATAATTCCAAACTGCTTTTTGCTGCTTAAGACATCATTCGTTGCAAGGAAACCTGTAGTAGAAAGCTTGCTCTTTTTTAATGTGACGAAGCCCTTCTTTCCGTATCTTTCACCTGTCTGTCCGCTTCTTACCGCATCAACCGGCGAAAGCTTTTTAATCCTTTTTGTACTTGAATATGCAAACCATACGATCAAAACAACTACTACTACTGCCGACATAAGTCCAATCAGCTTACTGCTCTCATTTCCGAGAACCATGTTTTCCGATACACTCTTAAGCAGCATGTTTCCAAACGGAACCGAACCGCAAAATCCGATAATCGCACCTATAACCGCTATCGCCAGATACTTCGTAATATAAAGTCTTCTAACCGCTGAATTCTTTATTCCGACAGCCTTCATAACACCGATTTCACGAAACTCCTCAGCTATGGTAAAGCCGATTGTAAACTTCAGAACCGTAAAGGAAACAAGTATAAGTCCTATACTTATGATAAGAAGAACCGCTGCCACGATCATATTCATTACATATGCCGTTTTAAATACTTTATTGGTTCCTTCAAACAGTATTCCGTCTTTTTCCGAAAGAATTTCCTTTAATGCTTTTTCATCATTTGTATTTATATAATAAATCTTTCCCAGTGATTTTTTTAACACTTCCTCATCGGGTCTGAATTTCATATATTCCTTATCACTTACTATATATCTCGGGTTGCTCATAAAATTGGATCCAAGTAAAGCATCCTTTGCTATACCGGCGATTTTAAGCTTTGTACTTATTCCGTAAAGTTTGATTTCTATCACATCCCCAACGGAAAGTTTTGAATCTTTAAGTATTCCGCTGCTTACATATACCTCGCCTTCATTTACCTTTTTTATCACATTATTATTTTCATCAAAGAAATTAATTGAGGCATTGTCGATAGATATAAGCATCGATATATTTTGATATTCAAACGCTTTCTTTCCATCATGAAGAACGTCTTTCGCACCGACAAATATCTGTTCCTCAACGCGATAATCATCAACGCAGTCCGCTTTATCAAGAGCTTCTTCAATAGATGTATCCCCGTCTCTTGCCGATGAAATAACATAGTAATTTCCATCAAGTCCTGCCTGATCAAAATAATAATCCAGTCCGTTTACAACAGTGAATATGTTGTTCACGCTTGCCGAGACAAACATTGCCGACAGGATTACAAAAAGCAGGAGTATGATATTCATTGTCTTCTTTCTTTTTAAATCCTTTTTCAAAATTCTAAAAAACATGGCTTTTTACTCCTTTTGTTTTTACATTGTTTCCGAATGACAAGCTTTAAGGTACAAGAATATCTCACTGTAGTAAATGCTATGCTTTTCAACTAAAGCTTGTAATTAGGAAACAAA
>JAFSZR010000008.1 GCA_017459135.1 Lachnospiraceae bacterium
ACTTTTTAGGTAATCTGGGGCTTTTGAAGCTTTGTTACGATAGCGGGATAAAGGATGCTTATATAGTCGATACAAAAAACAGAATCAGGATAATTAAGGATTGTTTTAGCATTAAGAAAAAAGATGTATACGGGAAATATTTATCCCTTATACCTTTCACCGATAAGGCGGAGGGAATAACAATTGAGGGATTTAAATATAATCTGAGTGACGGAATTCTTAATAAGGATGAAACACTCGGGATAAGTAATGAAATAATAAAGGAGGAAGGTCATATCAGGATTAAAAGCGGATATCTGCTTTTGCTTGAGACCAAAGATTAATTATGACAGGTTGGATTGTGTTTGCGTTTGCACTTTACATGGGTGGAATGCTTATCATCGGAATATCAACTGCAAAGAAAAACAAAAATGCGGATGATTATTTCCTTGGAGGAAGAAATCTCGGAGGCTGGGTTGCTGCTCTTTCCGCACAGGCTTCCGATATGAGCGGTTGGCTTCTTATGGGACTTCCGGGTTGTATCTATGCTTTCGGTACAAATCAGGCATGGATAGCCATAGGTCTTTTCATAGGAACTGTTCTTAACTGGCTTTTTATTGCCGGAAGATTGAGAAGGTATACAATCAAGGCGGGCAATGCCTTGACTATACCGGAATACTTAAGCAACAGATTCGGGGACAAAAAGAAGATATTAATGGCTATTTCAGCTTTTGTTATACTTATATTTTTCCTTGTTTATACTGCTTCGGCCTTTGCCGCAGGCGGAAAGCTTTTTTCATCTATAGCTAAGATTGATTATCATACCGCACTTTTTGTAGGTGCTGCAGTAATACTTGCATATACATTCTTAGGAGGTTTCCTTGCGGTTTGTAAAACAGACTTTGTTCAGGGTATGATGATGCTTATAGGTATTCTTGCGGTACCTATTATAGCGGTTATACTTATGGGAACAGGTCAGATAATACCTAACCTTATGGACAGCGGTGTCAGTGATGCAAGCGATTTCCTGAATATATTTATTGAAAACGGAGGAACCATAAAGCCTATGAGTATAGCTTCACAGCTTGCATGGGGACTCGGATATTGCGGTATACCTCATATCCTTGTAAGATTTATGGCTATTAAGGATGAGAAGGAACTTTCAAAGTCAAAGAAGGTTGCCATCGTTTGGGTACTTCTTTCACTTGTGGTAGCTTGTATAATCGGTGTAATCGGAAGAGCATATCTTTTCCCTACTGTACTTGAAACAAAAGGTTCACAGTATGAGAATGTTTATATTGAAATGATAATGAAGATGTTTACGGAAGATGTTAAGATTCCTTTCATAGGCGGACTTCTTTTGTGCGGTATCCTTGCTGCGATAATGTCTACTGCGGATTCACAGCTTTTGGTTTCATCATCATCGATTTCACAGGATTTGTTTAAGGGAGTATTCTTTAAGAATCTTAAAGAAAAGACCGTTTTGCTTATAGCAAGAATTTGTGTATTTGTTATAGCTATAATAGCTTTTGTTATAGCTTGGAATCCGGATTCAAGCATTATGTAGCTCGTATCCGATGCATGGGCAGGTCTGGGTGCCGCATTCGGTCCTACGATTCTTATGTCGCTTTATTGGAAGAGAACCAATCTTTTCGGTGCTGCAGCAGGTATGATAAGCGGTGCCGCAACTGTAATAGTATGGGACTACGTTAAGTTTATAAATATGGACGGAGCAAAGGTTACCCTTGCAACTTATACGGGAGCATATTCACTTCTTATAGGATTTTTCGTAAGCCTTGCGTTTATTGTACTTGTTTCATTGATTACACCTAAGGTAAGTGAAGAAATAGAAAAAGAGTTTGAAGATGTTAAAAACGGAAACGTTTAAGAATTGAATATATAAATAATAAAATGCCGGTACAACAAAACCGGCATTTTATTAACCAAAATTATATAATTTAAAGAGAGGATTTATGAAAAACTTTAAATTAAATATAAACCCAAATTATGAACAAAGTATGACTAGATTAACAACTTTACGTAAAGAAAATAAGAATTAGGAGAAAAATATTGGAAATTAAGCTTATTACGGTCGGAAAAGTCAAAGAAAATTATTACAGAGACAAGATTGAAAGTCTGATAAAAGAGATAAATCGCTCATCAAAAAAGAGCATAAAACTTATCGAGGTTCCCGATGAGAGTATTCCGGAAAATGCCGGTGATGCAATTATGAAAAGCATCAAGGAAAAGGAAGGAAAAAAGATACTTGCTAAAATTGATTCAAAGGATTATGTTACAGCACTTTGCATAGACGGAAAAAAGACCGATAATAAGATGTTAAAAGAGCTTTATATTAAAGCAGAAAACAAATTCGCTTCTTCTTTTGATTTAATAATAGGCGGATCAATCGGCCTTTCGGATGAGGTGGTAAAGAGAGCGGATTATAAATTGAGTGTTTCGGACATGACATTTCCGCATCAGCTTATGAGAGTGCTTCTGCTTGAAATTATTTGTGATAGCTTATATGATTGTTGATTGTATATGCTCTGTAAATCTGTTCGGCAAGAGCTGTACATAAGGCATCGTTTTTTAGCTTCATGGATAAAACGGTAAAACTGTCATAAGATACTTCCGCATTATCAAGGCGTATTAGTAATTGTTCGATTAATTCATTGTCTTCGGATATAATAAAATCAATTGATGAAAAACCTGACAGATTAAGATCTGTTATTTTTTTTGCAAAGGCTTCAGAAGTGATACTGTCTTTACCGCATCTTACTATGAATACATAACTGCTTTTGCCGGGTTTGATATCACTTGGATTTTTAAACAGCTTTTTATTAATATTAATAAATGCGGATGTACGTTTGATATATTCATCGATTGCTTTTTGATATTCGGGATCCGTCTTTTTTTCGTTTATGTATAGAGTAATATTCATATGTTTTGTCCAATCCTTTTATGGATATTTGGGTTTAATCGTAAAATTTGTATTTATAATACATTTTATGGGCGGATAACACAATACTTTTTGTTGTTTACAAACCACCGATGTGTTAAAATATAATAAGTGTGAAAAAATGACGGAGAGAAAAATGGATAAAAAAATACTTATACTTGATATTGACGGAACTTTGGTTAATTCAAAGAAAGAAATAACCCCTCGTACCTTTGATGCGATAATGAAGATACAGGAAATGGGGCATATAGTTGCACTTGCTTCGGGCAGACCTTATCCGGGCATGAAGCAATTTGTTGAAAAACTCGAAATGGATAAAAAAGGCGGTTATGCCATTGCATTTAACGGTGGTATGATTGTCGATTGTAAAACCGGAAAACCGGTCATACAAAAGTGCATACCGAATAAATTCATAAAGCCTTTATATGAATATGCACTTGATAATGAACTCGGTCTGGTAACCTATAAGGATGATATGGTTATTACGGGTACGGAACAGGATAATTATATGCAATATGAGGCACGTCTGAATTTTATGCCACTGAAGCGCGTAAAGGATTTTGTTTCGTTTGTTGACTATGATATGGTAAAATGTCTTATGACTGCCGAACCGAATGTTAAAGCTCCGAGATGTGAGATGGAACTTAAGAAGATGTTTTCGCCTGAATTGAATGTGTTCAGGTCCGAGCCGTATTTTATTGAAATAACCACAAACGGAGTTGATAAATCGACTACTATTCCGGAGCTTTTGAAACTTTTGAATATTCCGAGAGAAAAATCCATATGCTGCGGAGACGGATTTAACGATGCAACCATGGTGAAGTATGCGGGAGTTGGCGTTGCTATGGCAAATGCCCAGCAGATAGTAAAAGACAATGCTGACTACATAACAGGTTCATGTGAAGAAGACGGACTTGTAGAAGTTATAGAGAAGTTTATTTTGTAATTATATTTGACGAGGTTAAACAATGGATAATCCTATGCTTTTAACAAAGGCAGAGTGTCTTATTAAACTAAAAGACTTGGTTAGAAAATCGTATATAGAAGATATTGTTTGCGTAAACGTGAGTGAAGTGTTTGTTAATTTTGGCAATGTTTATGAACAGATAAAGGAGAAATACTCAGGAGACAGAATTATTGTCAGAAGTTCTTTAAAACATAACGGCAACTTTCATAATGTCAAAAGAATTCATTTGGATTCCAGTGATGCAATTAATTCCGGCAATAAGGCCGAGGTTGAAAGAACATTAAAGGAGATGGCGTACAGGTATGCCGATAATGACGAAAGTAAGCTTGCGGATTATTTTGATGAACAGATTTTAATCCAAAGATATTCGGAAAATATTGTTATTTCAGGTGTTGCATTTACAAGAGACTTTATATATAAAAGACCGTATTATATGATTAACTATGAGGTTATGGGAAGTCTTGCCGATGAAACCGAGGACGAAAGAACCAAGTGGATTGCAAAAAACACTTCTCAGGAATTTCTTGATTATGAATTCTTAAGTCTTATAAATGCAATCAGGGAGATAGAAGAAATTTACGGTGATATAGAGGCACTTGAGATTAAATTCGGAATTGATTCATTGGACAATGTTGTTATATATCAGGTAAGACCTTTGGTAGAGCTTTTTGATAAGCCGATGGCACTTACCGATAAAGAATTTTACGATGCTAAGTCATTTGCAAAATGCGATTATCTTGATACTAATCATGTGCTTTCCGATATGGCCGGCTGGAGACCCGCAGAGATACTTGGACTTAATCCGAGACCGCTTGACTGTTCGCTTTATAAGGAGTTGATTACATCCGGAAAATGGAATGAAAGTATCAGACACCTTGGATATGCGTCCGAAGCAAAAGAGATAATGCAAAAGGTGGGAAACAAACCTTATATTTCGGTTAATTATTCCATAGAAGGACTTACTCCGAATAAGCTCAGTGAAAATATAAGATTTAAGCTTAAAGAGTATTATATATCAAAATTAAAAAGCAAGCCTCATCTTCATGAAAGGCTTGAAAGGGATTTGATATTTAACTGTTATGATTTTGCCACAAAGGATAAGCTTAAAGACCTTTTGGATAACGGATTTACGGAAGATGAAGTGTCTGAAATCTCGGACGCTTTGTATGAAGTAACCATAAATATATTTAACATATATGAGGATGTTTATAAAAGAGATTTTGATGATTTAAATAAGCTTACCGAACTTCGACATGAGATAAGGTCATATGCACCGCTTAAGGAAACAAATATCATGAAGGTGTATAAATACATAAACGATCTTATGAATGCGATTGAAAAGTACGGAGCGCTTCAGTACATTAGACAGACACGATGTGACATAATAGCAAGAAGTCTTTTGAAGAGCTTATCGGTTAAAGGTTATTTTACGCAGGAAGAAATATATAAGTTTATCGCTTCAATCGAGACTGAAGAAACCAAATTTGAAAAATATATAATGATGTATATTCACGGTGATATTGACAGGGACGAATTTAACGAAGCTTACGGACACCTTAGATTAAAGACTTTTGATGTCAGAACGGAATGTTATAAGCATATGAAACTTGAAGGCGTTTTTGACAGCGTTCAAAGCAGTTATGAAAAAGATGCGTACAGACCGGATGATAAAAAACTTGCAAATGCATTGAGGGATATAGGATTTGATATAACAAATACGGATTTTATAAATCTTGTATCTGACATGATAAAAAACAAGGCATATTTCAGATTTGAATTTATAAAATCAATAAGCCTTATTCTTGATATGATTGCCGTTGTCGGAGACTTACACGGGATAGACAGAGAAGATATGTCATATCTTGAGATTCAGGAACTTATAAGCTATCACAGCAGGGATTCGTATATACAGATTATACAATCGAGGCGTGATATGTATCACGCATATTCATATCTTGTTTTGCCCGATCTGATACTTAATGTCGGGGACATTGATGTAATCGAATTTAAATAATGTGTTTTTGGAAATCAGCTAATCATATCATGAGGTGATGGGATGGCAGGAAAAAAATTGATGGTAGAATTTCCGGGAAGAAATTACAGCACTGACAAACCGCTTTTATACTATGCCGGAAAGGTATTTGAGGAAAAAGAATATGAAGTGGTCAGGCTGGGATACAATTTCAAGCTAACCGGAGATAAAAATGATATAGAGGGGCTTATAGACGAATCAAAGCCGTACATAAAAAAGGTTCTTGATAAGATTGATTTTTCAGCTTATGAAGATATCGTGTTTGTGTCAAAAAGTATGGGTACCACACTTGCCGGGTTCTTTGAGGAGTTTTACAAAATAAGAGTAAGACATATATTTCTTACACCGGTTCAAAGTGCCTTAAAATACATGAAGAGAGGAAAGTGTATAGTTGTATCCGGCAAAAATGACAGATTTCTTGACAGCAGAAGACTTAAAATATATTGCGTCGAGCAGGATGTTGCATTAAAGCAGTTTGAAGACGTCGGACACTCGCTTGAGTCGGAGAAAGATATCAATATTACATTTGCGATTTTAATGGTAATTGTCAAGCTTTATAAAGGCTTTTCGAATTGATTTAATGTAAGTGTTGGTGTATAATCAAAAAGATATGTATTTAACATGGAAATTAAAATACAGGAGGAAAAACTGCATGAGAACGCAAAAACGAACGCGGCTCCTGAGCGCGCTGATGGCGCTGCTCATGGTGTTCTCGCTGCTCCCGGCCTCCGCGCTGGCGGCGGAGGTCGAGCAGACACTGGCAGATCACGTTGTGATCAATCAGGCATACGGCGGCGGAGGCAACAACGGCGCTGTATACACCCACGACTTTATCGAGCTGTATAATCCAACCGATGAAGACGTGGATCTGGACGGCTGGACAGTCCAGTATGCCAGTGCGAAAGGTGACTTTAAGGCCAATTCGGGATCTACACGTATGGTTACCGAATTGACGGGTACGATCAAAGCACACGGCTTTTACCTGATCCAGGAAGCTGCGGGAAATACTCCTTTCAAGGACCTGCCGACTCCGGACAAGGTAGATACCATCAACATGGGCGGAAAGGAGTTCAAGATCGCGCTCGTTAAAGACAGTGATGTCATCAAGGATAACAACGACGATTCGGTTGTGGACTTCCTTGGGGTAGGCACGGCGAATATGTACGAAACGGAAGCCGCCGCTGCGATCACCAACAGCACTGCAGCGATCCGTGTTGCTGACGGTGTCGACACCGATAACAACAAGGCGGATTTCAAAGCCGATACGCCGAATCCGAGAAACAGCTCCGTTTCCGGGGAAGACCCGGATCCTCCGTCCGAACCCACTGATGAACCGACGACGGAGCCTTCGCCCACCATCGTGCCCGTTACCGTCG
>JAFSZR010000127.1 GCA_017459135.1 Lachnospiraceae bacterium
CCTGAGAAGAAATTAAGCCACCACCTGATCTTTGCCGTGATTTTTACCGTAGTACAGTTTGACGTCCGCCTGTTTTATGAGCTCCTCGGCAGACATTCCCTTAATATATGCAGCAACACCGATGGTTATGGTTACACGGATATCGATATCCTTATGTCTTGTGATTGATGTTGCAACATGATTACATATTCTGTGAGCGACATTTTTGGCAGCCTTCATATCCGCTTTGATAAGTACAAGCATTTCCTCACCGCCCCAGCGGAATACCAAATCCCCCTGTCTTACATCATTTGAAATAATAGCTGCTATCTTCTTTAATACTTCATCTCCGCAATCATGGCCGTAGGTATCATTAACCTGCTTAAAGTCATCTATATCAGCCATAAGAATACAAAAATCCTTATTTTCACGTTCAGAATATTCTATAGTATCACTCAGGAACTTATCCATAGAGTTTCTGTTTAACAAATGTGTCAGTTTATCATAATTTGCCTGCTCTTCAAGCTCGACATTTTCACCCATAAGACTGCTTTGCTTAATCTTAATCTCGATAATATAAAGCATCGAGAAAACAGTTGAAAAAATCAAGGCTATAACATTATTAATATAAAAGAATATCTCATCGATAACGCTGTTCATGTTACGTACCGGAGCCACATGTCGGGTAATAACCAAAACGGCAATATATATCACAGAAATCCCAATCGAAGCAAACAACGCTATTTCAAGACTTTTATTGATTCCTTCAAGTGTATATGCCATATAAAAGCATACAGGTATAAGCACGATTGTATATATCATAAATCCCGGAGCCCAGCCCGAAAGCAGGGTTGCAAACACCGCATGAAACATAACCTCAATTAACAGTGCGACAAATATATATGTCAGTTTTTCCTGTCTTGCCCAGACCAATCCCATGAAAATATAAAACGCAACCACAAAAACATTATATATAACCAACGGCTGTACTCCGCCGATTATAAACAAAATCAGGAAAAAAGTATGAATAAGCGCAAGTGAAAGCGAGATAATCATATACTTGGTCTTATCACTTAAATCATAGCTGTTTGTAAGACGGCTTATGATACTTTTCTTTTCGGTTTTTACATCTTCAGTTTCCCTTGTTTCCATAACCGCACCCTCCCGTTGCAGTTTTCAAAATCTAAAGAACGCCCGCAAGTTCTAACATGGCAGGTACTCTGATGTCATACGTATGCTCTTTTTTTATTCTCTCATAACCGTTCTTTGCTATTTGTTTTCTCTCGTCATCATGCTTAAGATAATAGTCAATTTTTTCTAGCAAATCCGGAATGCTTTCATATAAAACTATTTCCTTATCGACCTCAAAATACTCCGGTATCTCAGCCTGATAATTGGATATAACAAAACCTCCGGCACCCATGAGGTCATATATCCTTAAAGGAAGACCTGTTTTAATGGGTTTATTGGTCATATTAAGATTAATCTTGCTGCATTTAATAATCTGAGGCATCATATTGTTTGAATCGGCGCCTCCGCGATTATGAATCTTCGGAATCATGGATGCCTTGCTAAGCGTCCACAAATCCGTATTAAATCTGTCACTTACAGCTGTAAGCACTCTTATTCTTTCCTGTTCGGTACATTTATATCCAAGATATGTATCGGCAACTATAGCCCTTGTATCTTCCCTGTAGTCCTCCGCAAGTGGAATCCAGTCGGCATATTTTTTAAATTCCTGTGCCCATTCTTCGGAAATCGAATCCTCTATAAAATTATAACCGTATACATTAAGCTGGGCATCTATAAGTCCGTTAACATACCCGCGCATATATTCCGGTAAATCTTTTTCTATATCGTTATATCGTGTTTTCTCCGAATAAAGTGAACCCACAAACGAGATATCACAATCATAGTTCTTATGATCCTGAACCGTAAGTCTTATGCTGTCCCAAGTGTCAAGGTCACAACCAAGCGGCATATAAAATATGCAGTCAGGATTATACGGAGCAAATTTCTCGTATTGCATCCTGTCAAACAAAAATATCCTGTTTGTCGGATAATCAATGGTTTCGGAATATAATTGAAATTGCGGACAGTCCACCGTCCATGAAAGGTACGGAATCTTAAACACCTTACAGGTCCTTGCAATAATCGGCTGGAAATTAACCGAAAAAACGCAATCCGCATCGGGATTTGCCTGAATAAGCTCTGCCAACGCTTTCAAGTAATTTGTATCATAATCAACACTTTCAAAAGGTCTGTCAAGCGGTACAAGAGTATAACCAAGGCGATTAATCGCATTGGTTATTCCTGCCTCACATATACTTTTCCATCTGCAAAAAATAATCTTCATAAAAGCTCCTTTTTAATCAAGCTTTTCTTCTGCCTCTTCAACGGAAGCATATCCGTAAAGCTTAGCTGTATTGGACATGATCAAAAACGCAAGATTTTTTCCGTCCTGATTAAGCTTTGCTATAAATCTTCCGTACAAAACAAGAGTATCGTCGGAATATGTTCCCAGTTCTCCTCTTAAATAAGTCTCATAAGATGTGTTGTAGTGGCTGTCTTCATAAGTATGTATACTTCTTGAATTTCCTGCCATCTTAGGATACTTTGCCGCAAATTCTTCCATCCATTCTATCTGTATCTTGATAATTTCTTCCTGAATAGCTATTCTTTCCGGGCTTCTGACCGGAAGATTTTTCTTAAGCTCCCTATACTGCTCAGGTGAAGTACTTTCCATCATACGTGCATACTTCTCGGTTATAAGATTCCATCCGTTGCTGTCCGCCTCGGCAAGATCATTTCTGTAGCTTGTGAGAAG
>JAFSZR010000128.1 GCA_017459135.1 Lachnospiraceae bacterium
TAGACGAGCTGTGCCCCATGGAGCCTACAGTCAGAAAATCATATTTATGACTCTGTCCTTTTGCAGTTCTTATCTCAAACAATTCACGGCTCGCCTTACCGGTCGTGGATACTATAGGATCTTCTCCCGTAATTTCAACTATATGGCTAATTATTTCCTCACGCGACATTGTATTGTCGTTTTTGTATTCCACTTCTTTATCATAGCTTAAAGCACCCTTGCGAACTACAAATGCTACGTCCTTTCCATTTGCAAGAGCCTTACTGAAATCTTCCATAGCTTTCTTAAGTTCTTCCCCGGTTGTCTCCTTGCTTATAACAAAGCTTGCTATATCCATATCTTCAAGAAGCTTAACTGTTACTTCTCCCTGATATATATGCTGAGGCTCATCATGAACACCAGGTTCGCCTCTCCAACCAACCACGAAAATTACTGGAATTGCATACACTCTGTCATTTAACAATGATGCTACAGGGTTAATGATATTGCCTTCTCCGCTGTTTTGCATATATACAACAGGTACCTTTCCGGTTGCAAGGTTATAGCCTGCTGCTATTGCGGCACAGTTTCCTTCATTTGCGGCAACAACATGATGCTTTGAGTCTATACCATACGTATTCATAAGATAATTGCAAAACGGTTTAAGCAACGAATCAGGAACTCCTGTATAAAAATCTGCGCCCAAAGCTTCTATAAAACTTTCTACCTTCATATCCGACTCCCCCGTTAATTATTCTTCTTTTCCAATTGAGGATTTATTATTTTTTCAATAATAAACTTTGCGGTATCTTCTATATCATCATAAGCTACCGACTTCGGAAGCTCGACACCAAAAGCAGCCTTTGATTTTTTTATCAGCTCATCCGAATAATAAAGCTTTCCGTCCCTAACATCCTCAACTCCGTCCAGATACATTGAACTTCGGTTTGCCTTATTCATTTCTTCATAAGAGAATACCGACTCATCAATCCATGCTGATATATCGCCATCTCTGTAACCTACCAAAACAGGATATCCACCTATCTCTCCAAACACACCCGGTGTAAATATTCTTTGTGCTTCACCTGTCCTTACCGCATCAATAATTGCTGATATTATCCTGTAGTTGCTTGATGCATTCATCATATTTCTCTTCTGGTCAACAGGCATCGATATATGACACGCCTTAAATATCTCTTCTTTTGATAACTGTTTTTCTTCTCTCTTGTAATAAACCTTTAAAGGAAGCTCGACACCTTCCGTATGACCTTCCTTACTTATGCAGACATCATGAAAATGTCCTGCTGCAAACATTATATCCACATTCCAGAAATCTTCAACTCCGAGGATCTTTGCCACGCCGAATCTCATTCTCGGAATAAGGTGGTTAAGGTTTCCGCTTCCGAAATCAGGATACGCCTTTCCTGCACTCTTAAGCCACGGAATAACCGCATCCGAATATGATGTATTAATAACAATCGCATCTGTATCGGCCTTATCGCAGGCATCCATAATGTTTTTCGTAAATCTTATGGCAAGCGGGGTCCAGATTCCGTACGCACGTACATTTGTCCACGAGATGCTTCCGTACTTAAGCCCCGGATAGGCACGACTTGAATTAACTATAAAATCAGGCTTGAACTTTTCTATGGCTACCCTTATGGACTCTATATCATTTAAGTCTACGTTTCCTTCTATGGTAATATCTGATTTATTAACCTCTCTTATAAGCGCCGCTATCCTTACGATATTAACATCGGATTCCATTTTTTCATAGTTTCTTCCGACTACAACTATATGAATTGACGGGTCATTTTTGCTAACCAGGAAATCCAGGAGAAAGGTTCCTACACTTCCCAGTCCTATAATCATTATTGTAATATCGTTGTTTTTAACATTTTTTTCAACAATTCTCAATCTTTCCTGTAAATTCTTCATCTTTCATCCTCCCAGTATTTTTTGATATGGTTATAGTTTTCCCTTGTGTTGCAGTTTGTCCATCTTTTTAAACTTACAAGACTTATTTTGCCTTTATATCTGTCTATGTAATCCTGAATTATTTTCAGATTGGTCTCTTCCTTATGTTTTTTACCGAACTCCTCGTTTGCCTTTTTCAACACGTCAATATCGGTAAACTTCCAAAGCTGTCCCGAATTGAGAATACACTTAAACGGTTCATCAATCAAAAGCATTCCGTGACTCGAGTTAAAGGCATACTTGAAACAGTCATTTTTATCCTGATATAAAACAACCGCACTCTTTGAATAGATAGGTTCATTGTTATATGTGAGTACACTATTTTTTTCGTTTATAACAAGCTCTATTGATGCCTTATCTATATCAAGGTCACCCTCTATAAACAAAACTTCTTCTATATTTGAAAAATTATCAAATGCTTCGTTTAAGCCCACATACAGACTATATCCCGAAGCAAGATCAAAATAATGTTCGTTATTGACAAGCATTATCTTTTTGCGTACAGCTTCCGACAACACCTTGTCAATATAATCCTTTAAATCGTCAAACCTGTATCCTCCAACGACCACTATTTTATCGGCATAAGACACTTTTTCAAGCGTATGGAATAAAAGCGTATCCTTTTCGTCACCATCAAAGTAAATACACTTAAGTTTTTTTTCATTTTCGGCTATACCTTCATTAAATCTGCTTGATAAACCCGCTACGGTTATAACTGCTATTTTCATCTGAAACACCTGCTTTTTCTACTTTAAATACTCTTTAACACACTCATCAAGTCCCTTATCAAGATTAACCTTAGGTTCCCATGAGGTTCTCTGCCTTATTTTTTCGGTAGATAAAAGTCTCCTTTCCGGATCAGACTCACGGTAACCGTTAAACTCTATGACCGGATTGTCGATTTTCATCTTTTTTGCTATAATCTTCACAAGCTCTACAATGGAAACCTCCTCATCGGTAGCGACATTGTAAACCGTTCCGTCAAGCGCACTGTCGGTTTTGGCAAGGGCAAGAACGGCACTGCAGCTATCATAATTATTTAAGAAGGTTCTTTTGTTCTTCTTGGAATTCTCGAGAAGAACCACCTTCCCGTCATTTTTCAAGCTGTTAATTATAAACGGAATAATGTGCTTTGGAAATCTTTCATTTTTACTATACACATTTGCAAATCTAATGGAACAACCCTTTATCTTTCCTTCATCCACAACTTCCTTCATAAAGAACTCCGTCAAAAGTTTTCCGGTTGCATAACTTGTACGCTGACTGTGTTCGGCATCCGCCATCGTGATAAAATCACTTTCCTTAACACCACCATGATCGTTCCATGAATTCATCGAATATATCTCTGAAGTTGAACAGTTAATAAATTTCGCTGCACCTACTCTTATAGCCTGCTGCAGGAAATCATTCATGCCCTCAACATTAGTTTTGAACGTTGAGTAAACATGATAAAAGTGCTCTGTATGAACAACAGCAGCACAGTTAATATATATGGTTTCATCCACATCAAAGTTTTTAACCTTATTTTCGATTTCATACATTTGATCATGGTTATTTATATCATATTCAAAAAACTCGAATCTTTCATCGTCAAGACAATCCTTGACAGTCTCTATGGATGAAGCAAAAAAATTATCAAAACCTACGATATGTACTTTGTTTTCTTTATCTAAGAGTAACTGACGTACAAGTTCATTGCCCGTCATACCTGTTACACCGCTAATAACATATAACTTACTCAATTTTTAATCCTCCTGGTTTATACATAGTTTACCGGTTATTATATTCCGTCAAAAAGTCTTATACGATAAAAATCGTCAACGCTTCCGTCAAAAAGTGCCATAGCCTTTTCTTTTGGATAACTTACGGACCTCAATTCCACTCCCATTGTCTTAATATCAAGGATCGCATACTGTGCGTTAGGATTGTGATTTCTGGGCTGTCCGACAGAGCCGGGGTTTATAAATAACACTGCTTTTTTATTTCTCATCTTCGGGTTGTCTTTATCAAAAAACTTATAAAATGCATGAGGATAGTGCGAATGTCCCGACATAACTATATCATAGTCAGCATATTCTCCATTAAGATTATCCGGAAAAATCGATTTCCAATAGTTATCATTTAACGAGCCATGCACCGCAAGAGTTTTCTTTTTATCAAGCAAAAACTCTTTTTTCCCTTCATGAATAAGTTCCTCATTCAGATACTTTTTTGACTCATCCGATAACTGTGCATGTGTATGCTTTGCCGATTCAACGCCTCTTGGACTTGAGAAGAAATTATAATCTTCAACCATAATCGCTCTTTCATGATTGCCCCAAATATTGCAGATTATTTTGTCAGACAGACTTTCAATTATATATTTAACAACCTCATTTGACTGCATCCCGTAATCAATCAAATCCCCAAGAAGTATATACTTATCTATTTCACCCTGTTTTTTTATGTCTTCCATAACAGCTTCCAAGGCAAACAGGTTTCCGTGAATATCTGAAAGAATCGCATATTTTGACATCATTTCACCACCGTTACTTGTTCTGTATTATTTATATCTCATCAATAAGAGTTATTATATCTTTGATTGAAAGCAGATCGCTGTCTATCTCATGAGCTCTGTGATGTGTAAGTATACTCTTTGCCGCTTTTTCCATCGCCGGAAAAGCAGCTCTTAAAAGCTGGTTGGCATATATTACTATATTTACTCCGTGCTCCGCCAATTCTGACTCGGTAATCGAATTAAACGATGAAGGAACAACAACTATCGGTGTTTCCTTGTCTTTTGCTCTAAACCTGTCGCAAAATTCAAGTATTTCATCCGGCGACTTCTTTCTGCTGTGAATCATAATTCCATCCGCACCGGCAGCTACATAAGCAAATGCCCTGCTTAATGCATCCTCCATACCCTGTTCAAGAATAAGACTTTCAATACGTGCAATTATCATAAAGTCATCGGAAAGCTGAGATTCCTTTCCTGCCGCAATTTTAGCAGAGAAATTTTCTATGCTGTCCTGAGTTTGCTGAACTTCGGTTCCGAAAAGCGAATTCTTCTTAAGGCCAACCTTGTCCTCTATTATAACCGCTGAAACTCCCATTCTCTCAAGCGAACGAACCGTGTATACAAAATGCTCTGTAAGCCCACCCGTATCCCCGTCAAATATAATAGGCTTGGTCGTAACTTCCATTATATCTTCTATGGTACGAAATCTGCTTGTCATATCTACAAGCTCAATATCCGGTTTTCCTTTTTCCGTACTGTCGCAAAGAGAACTTACCCACATGGCATCAAACTGGTCTATCGCGCCGTCATGTGCCACAACAGTCTTCTCAGCTATTAGACCGGTTAGTCCGCTATGCGCTTCTATCGTTTTTACTACCGGAACTATATTTAAAAGTTTTCTTAATCGTGCACGTCTGTACTCAGGCATGGCAAGTTTTTCCCTATTCTGTCTGTCAAGCTTTTCTACAACAGGATTATACGTGTACGGAATGCTTACAAGCTCTCCACCATACTTTGAAAGGTTGTCCACAATGTTATGATAAATGGCCTGCATAGCCTCGCCTTCCCAGTTATCGCCATGAATGATATAATCCGGCTTAAGTTCACCTATAACCTTATCATACATAAGATTATCCTGAACTACAACTTCGTCAACCTCCGGTATGGATTTAACCATTTCAACTCTTTCCTCAAGAGTCTTTAAAGGGAATCTGTTATATTTTATCATCTCGGAATCACATAAAACACCGACAGTCAAACTTCCAAGCTTCTTTGCTTCCCTTATTATATTCATATGACCGTCATGAATCATATCAGTACAAAAACAAGTATATACCTTTTTCATATCCACACATTACCTTTCTGAAAAATCTTTAACTAAATAATCAACAAACGCTCCCGCAGGATCACTGTTTTTCTTCATATAAGCATCAACAAATTTTTGTCTGTCCAATTTTTTATAATCATTTCCGGAAATTATTTCCTTAATATATGTTCTTATGTCTTCAACATTTTTTGCAACATACATCGCATCAATCAGTTTATTTACCTCATCCGAAAGAGGATAATCACACGGGCAGTAAATAACCGGTTTCCCCATAAAGAAAAACAACCACATAATAGAGGACAAATCCGTAACAAGAATATCTGCAGCTTTAAACGAATCTATAACGGATTTATTTTCATCAAAACTCACTCCGTTGTCCAGTGCCTTTTTCTTGAAATCCTCTACGTCTTTTTCTGTCATAAATCCGTTATTTACCATATATGTATAGGTAAATGGATGTGGTCTTGCAAGTATTTTTGTATCATCAAACTCATTACCGAGATTTATTATGGTATCCTTATATTCAAGGAAATGACTGCCACCAACCTTGGCATCATAGGACCACCTTGGAGTCCACATAATAACATATTTCTCATGCGGTATAGATTCCGTTGCTGCTGCATCATTTAAAAGCGGATAGCCCAGATTGACAAAATGATGATATTTCCTGTGCCTTTTATACATGGAATCATACAAGACCCTGATATTGCTTTCAGCATTTTGGAAACCGATATATACATTACGATAGAATTCTTTTTCAAAAGCATTATAACCCGGCTCCGGTTTAAAGTCCGGCGTGGAATACGGTATGTAGCAGGTCTTTGTATATCTGCACATCCGTGAACATCTTAAGCTTTTCGGAAGATATATGTCATATGGTCTTTCATAAAAGACATAATCATAGTTTTTGTCCTTTAAATCAAGCACTTTTTTGTCCCTACCTACCGCATCAACCAAAACCGCATCAGGATATCTGGTTTTGAAGTAGTCTTTAACCGCTTTATAATTTTTGAACTTCCGGTCCCCAATATCAAACTGAGGAACACATACAATCTCAACCTCAAATCTGTCATCTGCTGCAAGTCTCTCATAAGTTGAGCTTTGCTGCCCCCAGACCTCAGGCATCTGTGATATGAAAGCAACCCTTATCTTACGTTTGGAAAAGCCTTTCCGTTCTTCTTTTTTTTGTCTTCTGACATCTGACAGGTGTGCGGAAATCTTAGCTGTTGACACAATGTCCCATATTCTGTTTAATGGTCTATCCACAAAAAAATGTACTACTTTTTTAATCTTACTAATCATATTGTTATCCTCATTTTTGCCTTGCTCATTATATCATCTATTAGCGTTTTTTTCCATATTTAAAATCCCCGGGTCTTAATCATATATTTGAATTTGTCCAAATCTGCCTGAGTTGTTATTTTAAAATTATTTTCATCGCCTTCAATCATAACTATATCCATTCCTGCCATAACAGCAGGCTCGGTCGATCCGTTAATTTTTAGAATTTTATCCGGAACAAGTTCTTCATTGGCTTTATAGTATCTACCTAACAAAAAGACCTCAGGGGCTTGTCCACCATATATTTTATCCCTGTCTATAAGTGATGAAATATGCTTTTTGTCTTCACTCATATATACGGTATCTTTAATTGGAACAACCGGTAAAACACCATCATATTTTTTTCCTAAGACTATGTTCATACCTGATGTATCTGTTTTCCCTCCGACAGCATCAAAGCATGCGTCTATCAATTCATTCTTTAATAAAGGTCTTGCCGCATCATGAATAAGGACATATGAGTCATCATCAGCATAAGCCCTTATATCAGTTAAACCATTATAAATCGAAAGCTGTCTGTTGGCTCCCGGCAAAGAAAAGCCTTTTAATTTCGCCAGACATTCATCATCTAATGCTTGTGCTATCTTACTATGCCACACTTCATCTGCCACTATCTGAATACAATCCACCTGGGAATTTGCGGCAATCGTTTCCAGACAATAGCATATTATCATTTTATCATTAACCTCTATATACTGCTTGGGTATGTTGCAGCCAAGTCTCGTCCCCGTTCCACCGGAAAGAATAAGTGCTATGTTCATACATTACACACTGCCCTTTCTTAATAATATTTTTAATCGAGTGCACTTTCTATTATAGCATCATATCCTATAAAATTCATTTATCTGTTTTTCCATACAATCGGAAATATCCGCATTTTCATAATATGCCACTGTCCACTCGACAATTTTTTCCATCGCTTCCTTAACATTCCATCTCGGAGACCACCCAAATGTCTTCTTTATCTTCGAGCAGTCAAGCTTTAAATAATTGGCTTCGTGCGGTCCTCCGTCATATCTGTCTATCCATTTTAATGAATCACCGGTTTTATTATTCCAGGTATCGCAAAATAAGGTAACCAGTTTTCCGGTCGTAAGACAATCCTCTTCATTCGGACCGACATTGTAGCTTCCTGCATATTTTTTATCCTCATATTGCGCCCCGGCAATCATAAGATACGCACCTACAGGTTCAAGGACATGTTCATACGGTCTGGTCGAATAAGGATTTCTCACTATTATATCTTCTTTTTTATGAGCTGCCCTTATGCAATCAGGAATTATTCTGTCCTTTGCGAAATCTCCGCCGCCTATTACATTTCCGGCTCTCACCGTTGATATTGCTATATCCTTGTCCTTGAAAAAGCTGTTAATATAGCTGCTTGTAACAAGCTCCGAACAGGATTTTGATTTGGAATACGGGTCATAGCCGTTTAATTCTTCATTTTCCCTATATCCCCATTCCCATTCTTTATTCAAATATACTTTATCTGTTGTAACATTTACAAATGATTTTACGCTGTTGACTGTTCTTATACACTCAAGGACATTAACCGTGCCCATCACATTGGTTTCATAGGTATAAACGGGATTATTGTAGGATTCCCGTACCAAAGGCTGCGCCGCCATATGTATAACTATTTCGGGTTCGGTTTCCTCGAAGACCTTTTTCAAATCCTCCAAATTACGCACATCCTTGATAATCGAATTCATATCATCCTTTATTTTGCATATATCAAAAAGGCTCGGATCTGTCGGCGGTTCAAGAGAATATCCGGTAACCTTAGCACCTGCCATAAGTAAAACTTTACACATCCAGGAGCCTTTAAACCCGGTATGTCCGGTAATAAGAACTTTTTTGTTTTTATAAAAATCCAAATCGAACATTTTACCTTTCCTCCTGTTTGTAAATACTGTCCGTCAAATATTCTATGGAAATATTTCCCGACAATTCATGTAAATTCTCTTTTATCAGTTTATTTCTAAGCTCAAGCATTTCCTTGGAAAAGCCATATTCCAGACCGGAGTTAATATAATTATTTATATTATCCGTACTATAGCCGTCCATACCCGCAAGCGTAACCTTCGGTATACCCAAATCGATAAGCAGCTTGACAAACATCACGCCTGAGTTGTCCATTATTTCTATCTTATCAGCGGCGTAGCTGGAAAAATTAACTTTGTAATCATATTTTTTTGCATCTCTTATATTGGAGGTGATTATTTTCGTCACGCCCTCTTTATCCTGAATATTTCTGAATCTTCGCATATGACAGCTGAATACATAATCCACCTTTATATCATCCGGAATATAATTCAAAGAAACCGTTATCGGATTGTTTTTATCTATATAATCCTGTATTTTCTGCCTTTCGTTTTTTACCGAGCTTCCGGATCCGATCATCAAAACATCTCTTCCCTGAAACCCGGTTCTTAATGTGTCTATGCACTCTTTATCATCTTCAAAGTTTTCCATGAAATCAATATATATTTTTTCAGCGGACTCTCTTTTATATATTTCTTTTGTACCCGAAGGAATTGTTCTCAATATTTCCTTAAAAGCCTTAACGGTAAGTGTTCCCTTTTCCGCAAAAAATTTCGCATAATTCGGATGACAGCCGTTTACAGCCGACAAATAATAAGGAAGCGAATATCCCCAGAATTCTTTTCTGTATATATCATTTAAATATTCATCAATTATTTCAAGGAACGGCTCAACCCGGTAATTTTTATTATAATTTTCATTTAAATACTGGACAAACAGTTCCATATTAAGATTGCCTGCACCTCTTCCCATTCCGAAAATACATGCATCTATTATTATATCTCTTTTCAGGTTTTGCTCAACAAGAGCCGAAGCATTCCCCATAGCCTGTTGAAGATTATTGTGTGAATGATAGCAGAGTGCTATGTCATCTCTTAAATTATGATCAATAAGACTTACCATCCTTAGGAAGTCCTTTTTTTCAATCAGGCCGAATGTATCCACGATGGAAAGGCCCAAAATGTCAAGCTTATTGAATTTTTTAACCGTTTCCACAAGCTCCACATCTGAATATTCATAGGTTCCGACCAATTGTGCCGTAGTAATATATCCTGCTTCTATGGCTTTTTTGCAATACTCGTAGCCTTCATCTATTTTATTTTTTTTAAAGATTACTCGTATGCCGTCAAACCCCTCCGGTACTCTTTTGCCGAGCTTTTCAAGAGGCATCGGTGAATTCATATCTGCCATTCCGAAATATATAACATTATTATCTTTTTTTCCGACAATATAAGAAAAATCTTCATTGCCTGAAAAAATCGAACGGTCGGGATTATATTTTACATCCTTTATAAAACCGATTTCAAAATATTCTATTCCGGTTCTAACGACTTTACGAGAGATATCTTTAATGGCTCTTTCTCCGAAATTCCAATCGTTAATATATCCGCCGTCTCTTAATGTACAGTCCAATACACTAATCTTACCCATTTTTTCTCCTTTTTCCGACAAACAGCTTATAAGGTTTTTTCGCTCATTCCTTACTTTCCTTCCGGAACAGGTGCGATAATCATTTCCTCTTCAAATAATTTCCTGTCTATAAACGGAGCCAGATCCTCAAGCGGAGGACTGAACAAGCTTCCGTCCTCAAGTTTTTTGGTCGAGCTCTTCGGCTCAAAATTTTGCTTCGGTGAAACAAACACCTCGCAAAACAGCGGTCCGTCTATACTCAAGGCCTTATCAACCATAGCTTTCATTTTCTCATTGCTGTGAGCGGACAAATATTCATATCCGAAGGCTTTGGCTATCTTTTCAAATTCCGGGAACGAAAGGTCGCCGCTTTCCGGTCCTATACCGACCTTACTGTGTTCCTTAAACAAATTATTCTGTGTCTGTCTTATGGAATGATATCCTCCGTTATTTATCAGGAATATCTTTATAGGAAGCTTATTTGTGATAACCGTCTGCAGCTCCTGCAGATTCATCATTATACTTCCGTCTCCCTCTATACAGATTGTAGTTTTTTTCTCATTTGCCACACAGGCTCCTATAGCAGCCGGAAGTCCGTAGCCCATACTGGCTATAGCGCTGTTAATTATAAATCTTGCATCTTTTTTTATAACATAATTATGGCTTCCGACGACACAGGCACTTCCGTTTGATACAACCGTCAAGTTTCCCTCAGGCAGATTGTCGCTCAGATATTTTATAAACGCATAAACATTGGCATATTCTCCGTCTTCTTCCCAATGCCTGTCTGTTGTAACAGGAAAAATTTCCTTCCAATGTCTGCATTTATCAAGCCACTGTGTATTTTTAAATATCGGTACTTTCTCATCCTTAAGCACTTCATTCATGACTTCGAAGAAATTTTTAGCATCCGCACATATAGGCATATCCACATGAATGGTTGTCTTCTTTAATTCCGCAGGATCAACGTCAACATCTATTACAAAGGCCTCTCTTGCCCATGTTTTCCAATTGTATCCAACCTGTCTGATTGATAATCTGTTACCGACAGTCAAAACCAAATCGGAATTTTGAACAGCAAAATTACCTGCGCGGTCGCCCATTATACCGCCGCGTCCTACATATAAATCATTCTCATCTTCTATGGCATCGATTGAATCCCAGCATGTAACAACCGGTATTCCAAGCTGATCCACAACCTTTCTGAATTCTTCATACCCTTCCGAAAGACGAATGCCGTTACCCGCATAAAGAACAGGCCGTTTTGAATCCTTAATCTTTTCTATAACCGATTTAATCTGCATACTGTCAACAGGTACAGGCATGGATTTTTCATCTTCCGCTTCATCATATCCCTGCAAATCATCCGTTTCTATAGTCATACCCTGATAATTAACCGGTATATCAATCCAAACCGGTCCGCGTCTTCCGGTCATCGCAAGATGGAATCCTTTTTCAAGTGCATATCTTATCTTCATCGGATCTTCAATCATTGTTGCATACTTACACATACAACCAACAGCCTTCGTTATGTCAAATTCCTGATCACCCACGGCTCTTAAAGGCAATCCGTCAACGAACCGACTCATATACCTGGCTGTCGTATCATAGCGAACCTGTCCCGAAATAACAAACATTGGAACGGAATCAAGCCAAGCTCCCACCACACCGGTTATCGCATTTGTTCCGCCGGGACCGGTGGTTACACACAAAGCTGCCATTTTATTGTTTATTCTTGAATAACTTTCGGCGGCAATGGCGCATGCCTGCTCATGATGATTAAACAGGCATTTCAATCCTTCCTTATGTCCGAGAGCATCATTAAGATGCATTGCTCCTCCGCCGGTTATCATAAAGCAATCTTTTATACCATGATTCACAAGAAAATCAGCTACATAATCAGCCAGTCTTTGTTTCATATTTTCCTCCAGGGTCTGTTTCCGATTTTATAAAGAATTAACAGCCTCAATAATAGTTTTGGCCATATAGTCTATCATCTCATCTGTCATTCCGGGATAAACTCCGACCCAGAATGTATCTTTCATAATACGATCCGTATTTTCAAGCTCTCCGACCACTCTGTAACCCTGCCCTTTTTCTCTCATCTGATCAAAGCAGGGATGCTTGATAAGATTTCCGGCAAAAAGCATACGAGTCTGAATACCATGCTCTTCTATATACGGGACAACTTTATTTCTGTCCACGCCCTCTTTACAGGTTATAAGAAACCCAAACCAA
>JAFSZR010000129.1 GCA_017459135.1 Lachnospiraceae bacterium
AAATAATAAATATTTATTAGCATATTATAAATAATATGCTTTGTTTTGATACTGTATTTTAGCTGGCGATTTTTCATCAGCTCCTTTTGGTATGCAAAAAAACAAATTATTAAAAGGAGATTTTTGTTATGAAAAATGCTTTAGTTTGGCTTGTTGTTATATTGGGAGGCGGTTTTAGCCTTATTCTTTGTTTATATATTTTACTTTCGCTTGTAGCCATGATTATTTATAAAATTTACAGAAAAATCAGATATCATGCATCTTTATATGATTAAGACATAGGAGGCAGGAAATATGAATTTTATGAATGTTATGGTTATTATATTTGTTGTTATTGCTGCGGGCGCGGGAATTATCGGGTATGTGTCTGAGTATATAGGTAGTAATAAAGAAACTAAAGAAGATGAAATTATAAAAAAAGAAAACGATAATTCCGAAAGGAAGGAAGTCGAGGAGGAAAAAACTGAAAAGTGAAAATTGTTTTAAATTTAATTGTTCTGCTTGCAGGATTTGTTCTTCTGATTAAGGGCGCGGATATCTTTGTTGACGGAAGTGCGGCTCTTGCAAAAAAACTCAAAATTTCCGGTACGATAATAGGACTGACAATTGTAGCATTTGGAACAAGTGCGCCGGAGCTGGCCGTCAGCACATCGGCAGCAATACAGGGTTCAAATGAAATAGCATTAAGCAACGTAGTGGGTTCTAATATTTTTAATCTTCTTTGCGTGCTTGGAATATGTTCAATTATAAGTGCCGTGCCTGTAGACAAAGGAATTATAAAAAGAGATTTTCCGTTTTCTGTTATTGTGACATTTTTTGTTTTCGTATTATCCTTCTTTGACGTGCTTTTTTGTGGTAAAGGATTATCAAACAATATGAAAGAAAATGTTGGAGAATATAGCAGATTTTCAGGTGTATTTGCGATAGTTGTTTTTGTTCTTTATATTGTTTTCCTTATATTGGCAGCGAAAAAGAATCAGGAAGAAAAATCTGAAGAAGAGCATAAATCTATATGGAAATGTATTTTTGAAATTCTGATTGGACTTATTATGATAGTCATAGGAGGTAAAACTGTTGTAAATAGTGCAAAATATATTGCACAAGCAGCAGGTATGACGGAAACACTGATTGGTCTTACAATTGTTGCGGTAGGAACATCACTGCCTGAACTAGTAACATCCGTTGTTGCTGCAAAAAAAGGAGAAACCGGGCTTGCGGTTGGAAATGCGGTTGGTTCCAATATATTCAATATTTTACTTATTTTGGGAGTTTCGGCAGTTATTTGTCCTATCAGAGTAAATGTTGCTTCTTTCTATGATATGATCATACTTTTGATTATTAGTATAATTACATATATATTTGCAATTACTAAAAGAAGTATAAATAAAAAAGAAGGAGTAATTATGGTTTTATTGTATTTTGCTGATGTTGTTTTTGCGGTAATAAGATAATTCCTAAACAGAAATGTGTGCTTGGCACGCAGAACCCCATCGGGAGCTTGACGAAAGGTGTTGCAAAATTGTAAAATATTTTGTAGCACCTTTTATTTTGAGTTTAAGGAGGAATAAAATGTTTTTTTTACCGGACGGAACAGATAAATGCGGATTTTATGAATGTGCCGAATGCGGAAACCGTTTTCTTGATATAAGCACAACACCGACGGTGGAGTGCCCGTATTGCGAAAAGGAAGTTGATATGGAGATAGGCCCGGATGATGATATTTCCGATGCAACAGTAAAAGCTACGCTTATTAAAGTACTTGAAGGGGAAGATGTCGAGAAATATGATAAGTTATTAAGTCTTGCAATTACCGGCGGAGATTACGAGTGGATATAGATTTACAGGGGTGAATTAATGATTACATTAAACGATTATTTGTATAATGGAGATACGGTCGTAAAGATTTTGCATTACTATTCCAAAGATTTAAAGGAGTATGCGATAGAGCATAATAACGGTGTGGACCTTGCGCACAGTAATTGTCTGCTTCAAATGATTGACCTTTTGGAACATAATGATTTCCTTACCGGTCAGTCGCAGAAAATCAGAGAATTTTATAAATTTATGGCCGAAAAATATCCTTTCCTTGCATTTACATTTAAAGGCAGGATTAAATCGCTTATACGACTTGAGGAAAAGATTAACGGAAATATAGTTGAGTACATATATGATTATCATTGTGAGACCGGAAAATATCCGACTGAGGCGGAGATTAAAAATAGAATCGGAAGAATAAAGGATTTGATTGCGTACAGGATAGTTATATCTTTGCCGCAATGTCATGTACAACCCGGAGAAGATAAGCGTGAAAGGGAAATTGGATATCTTTATGAGATAGCCAATGCTCTTCCTGGATTCCTTGAGGAAAGAGGATTCGAACCTGAGCTTTCCGGAATTGACGATATCAGTATGACTATAGATGACCGTAATAAGCAATATTACAGAGACTATATAGAAAAACCGAAAGCATTTAACTATAAATCATTGCATATATCTTTTTACGATAATACTTCGCGCAGTAATATCGAGGTTCAGATGAGAACCAAGGAGATGGATGATAATGCGGAAATCGGTCCGGCAAATCACCTCGGTTATGAGAAAAGACAGGAAGAGGAACGCGCCAGACGTGAAGAGATTCCGCTTGGAGAAAATATCTTTTTTGATGACGCGTACGAAAGGGGTATGAAGCTTCAGGGACTTGAGCTTAGTAAGGTAAATGTAAATATGTTCGGAGCCGCAAACAACAGTCTTGTAAATGACGGATGCGGACTTTATCGAGGACGGTTAATCCTTCCGTATGAACATTTATCGAGATTCCAGAATGATTTAATTTAAATTGACACATAAACAAAAATGATATATCATTTTAATCAGATGATGAGCGACAAAGGCGTCGGCACCGTTAGGTGCTGATGCCTTTTTTATTTGGGAAAAAACAGGGGGTGTAAAAATGGCAGCGTTTGATAAGACAAAATCCGGAATTCCGGTGATGGATGAAGCTTTGCAATATATCTGTCTCGGAGATAATGTTGTATGGCAGGTGCCGTCACTTGATGAGTCCTTAGTTACGGAAGCCATATCTTTCAGGACCCTGTTGAGACAGGTATTCTTTATACTGCGGTATTTGAAGGAAACAGCACTCTTTTGTACAATCCCGAGCTCATAAAAAAAGAACAAAATGATGTGACGGACAGTATAACACAGCCTAAACCTGAAAATGAAGGAATACTAAAGGTGTATGATGTATCTGCGGATAATCTTTATCTTTATTATGACCTTTCGGAAGAAAGACTTTTGGTTGTAAAAGAATAATTTTTTGTCGTGACATGATTTTGGTTTTACTCTGTTATTTTCGCAATAATGATGGTATAATAACGAGTGCAAGCGAAAACCAAGCTGGAAAAAATAAAAGTCAGAAGGCGAAAAAATGGGCAACAAAGACGAACGTTACGACAAACTTGATAATACCGCGAACCTGTTTCCGATGATTGTAAGCGAGAGCATGAGCAATGTTTACAGGATTTCAGTTACATTAAAGTATGATATTGTTCCGGATATTTTGCAGAAGGCTCTGGATAAGGTCCTTCCTTATTTTGATGTCTTTAATTCGAAGATGACGGAGGGGCTTTTCTGGTATTATTTTGAAACCAATCACAATATGCCTCCGAAGGTTGAGGAGGAAAATACCTATCCTTGCCGTTACATTAATCCGCATACAAACAGGGATTATCAGTTCAGGGTAAGCTATTATAAAAACAGGATAAATCTTGAAGTGTTCCATGCCGTTACAGACGGAAGCGGGGCACTTGCGTTCTTAAAAGAGATAACATATCAATATCTTCGAGACAGATACCCTGAGCTTAAGGCTGCAAATCAGGATATTTTAAGTCCGGAGACCTCACTTGACAGAGAGGACAGCTATGTTAAAAATTTTAAACAGAGCAAGAAGAAAAAATACAAAAAAGAAAAGGCATTTATAATCGAGGGTGAAAAACTTCCGGAAAATGAAATCGGAGTTATTCACGGTTATATAAATGTCAAAGAGATAAAAGAAGTTTCGAAGAAATACGGCGTTACGATTAATCAATATCTTATCGGTACTTTTGCATGGGCTGTATATAAAGAATGCATGAAGTCGCAGTCGGGTAAAAAACCGTTTTCGGCCTGCGTTCCGGTAAATTTAAGACCGTATTTTGATTCGGGTACATTAAAGAATTTCTTTGCAATTGTATCGGCAACATTCAGACCGACAAAAGCTTCTTACACATTCGAAGAGGTTTTGGAAGAAGTTGCCGACAGCTTAAGAAAGCAGATTACAAAGGAAAATCTTGAAGATATAATCGCATATAATGTTTCCAACGAAGAAAACAAATGGCTCAGGGCAGTACCGCTTTTTATAAAGAGGGCGGTCATGAAACGTATTTACCTTTCGTCTGCAAAGGCCAATACAACAACCGTAACAAATCTCGGAGTAATAAGCGTGACGCCGGGTTACGAGGATTATATCGAAAAGTTTACGGCAGTTTTATCAATGTCACCGGGACAAAATATTAAGGCGACCGTATTTTCATATAAGGATACACTGGCATTTACCTTCTGCTCAAGCATACTTGAAACAAATGTGCAAAGAGCATTTTTCAGACATATGGTTGAAGACGGTATAAATGTTACCGTAGAAAGTAATGGTGCTTATTATGAATAGATGCAGAAAATGTAATATAAATATCATGGATGATTCGATAGTATGTCCACTTTGCAAAAATGTTCTGGAGCTTTCGGAGGACATGAAGGGAACCGAAAAACTCGGAATGTATAAATCAAAATCAATAAGCTACCCGGATATAATAAAGAAAAGAAAGTGGATAAAATTTACAATCCGTTTGTCCATATTTCTTTCGATTATTACGGAAATCATACTTGTGCTTATTAATTATGCAACCTATAACGGTAAACCATGGTCAATAGTAACCGGAGCAATATTTGCATATATTTGCTTTACGATTATATATTCGGCTCAAAGATATGTAAGCCACAGGTCAAAGCTTGCCGGACAGGTGCTCGCCGCGATTCCGCTTATTTTGATCATAGATTATGTAAATGGCGGTAACGGCTGGTCAATCAATTTTGGTATACCTATCATGGTGCTTGTGCTTGATCTGGTTGTATTTATATTATCAATGGTTAATTTCAAAAAATGTCAGGTTTACCTTATGGTACAGCTGGTAGGAATACTGATCAGTTTTGTTTGTAGCATATTTGTTTTGCTCGGCGACTTTAAAGTAAAAGTGCTTTCGGTTATCGCAACCATAGCATCGATAATAATATTTATGATAATCATATTTTTTGGGGAGAAACGCTCGACAAGCGAATTGGCCAAAAGATTTCGGATATAACGAGCGAAAAGCAAAAGCCAAGCGATTGCGAAGCAGGCATTTGAGCTTTTGCGGCGAGTTATCGAGCAGACGTTCTGCGAAGCAGAAGAGAGAGCACCGAAGGTGCGAGTCTGCGAGATAGAGAGCGAAAAGCAAAAGCCAAGCGAACACTAATAAAAAGGGAGAAAAAACATGGAAACAAGTCTACGCGCGAAGATGGTTATAACTCTTATTGCGGAGTTCAACAAACATAACGCACTTCGTACGCGCTTAAGAGAGGATAAAAGACCGGATAGTGATATAGATAAGAATTTCAGATATCCCGAGCACCTTACCAAGACAAGAATCGAAATGGATAATTTTCCTATGGAGATGCTCAGCTGGAATGATAAGGAATCATTGTTTGATAGGCCTTCGGATAAAGTGATTCTTCATCTTCACGGCGGAGGATATATCGGTGCATTTAAAAATATATACAGAACCATGGCAGGCCTTTACGGAGAGGTAAGCCGCGGTGCAAGCGTACTTACGATAGATTACAGGGTTGGCCCTGAGTTTAAGCACCCTGCCGCACTTCTTGATGCAGCATGTGCTTATGACTGGTTGATAAAAGAGGGCTACAGTGAAGATAAAATCGTACTGGCAGGAGATTCGGCAGGCGGAGGTCTTGCGATGGCACTCTGTCATTACCTTAAGGATAACGGACGAGCGCTTCCTTCCGGCATAGTTGCCATGTCACCGTGGACGGATCTTTTATCGTCAGGTCCTTCCTACAAGGATAACTACGAGCTTGATCCGGTTTTCGGAAACGATAGCAGCAATCTTATTTATGATAATCCTTATGTTGATGAAAAGGATAAGGGAGACAAGTACATTTCTCCGCTTTACGGCGATTTTGAAGGGTTTCCGCCTATGCTTATACAGGTGGGTTCAAATGAAATGCTTTTAAGTGACTCGGTATTTGTTGCGGAAAAAGCAAAGGAAGCCGGTGTTTCCGTCAAGCTTTCGATATATGAAGGAATGTTCCATGTATTTCAAATGGGTGCAAAGCTTATGCCGGAATCCATGAAGGCATGGATAGAAGTAGGCAAATTTTTTGATGCAATTTCATTTTTTGAAGCATAATTTATGATAAATCGTAACGTAGGATTTGTTTCTTGATTGTAGGTGAGGAAATTATGAGGGTAGCTTTATATCAGATGAATATAATCCGGGAGAACAAGGAAGAAAACTTAAAAAAATTAAAAGATGTTCTTGAAACACTCGGTCAAAAAAATGTTGATTTGCTTCTTATGCCCGAGACATCCCTTACCGGATTTTCGATGAATACCGATTTGACCGGCGAGGATAATTTTGAGACTGTTGAAAATATCAAAAAGCTTGCGACCGAATATGGACTGGCAATCGGTGTCGGCTGGGTTAAAAAGATATCCGGTGATTCGAACGGCTTTTCATCGACTAATCAGGAAAATGATAAGTCCATAACACAAAAGATGTGTGAGAACCATTATTCGATAGTCGGACCGGATGAGATAGATGACTTTGACGGTGCAGACACGCCTGATGTTCTTGATGTTCCGATGATGCTTGATTATGCAAAGATTCATCCGTTTAGCTACTCGGGCGAAGATAAATATTTTGTCGGAGGAGATTATCAGGACTTTCTGTTTTACAAGGACTTTAATATAAGTACCGCTGTGTGCTATGATTTGAGATTTCCCGAACTCTTTCAGGCGATGTCAAAGAAAGCGGATTTTATAATTGTTCCTGCCAACTGGCCTGCCGCAAGACTTGAACACTGGAACAAGCTTCTAATGGCACGAGCTATAGAAAATCAGTGTTATATAGCTGGAGTAAACTGTGTCGGCGACATTGACGGCACAAACTACGCAGGCGGTACCGCAATGATAAATCCGCTCGGCGAAATATTGCTTCCGGATGAGATGCTCGGTTACGAAAATGACGAAACCGTATTTATATATGATTTGGAAAATGATGTTGAAAAGGCACGAGAAGCCTTTCCTGTAAAAAAAGACAGAAGAGAGGATTTGTATATCAATCTTATGAGAGGGTAAGTTTTAGGGGACGATTTCGTAAATGTATGGAATCATCCCCATAATTATATTAAAACCTTTAAAGATGTATATCTATCTTAAAAAAATCTTAAATTGTTTTATACTTTCATTTTAAATATATTTTTTGTATAAATAAGCTAAATGATATCATGTCGTGTAACGGACAAAAGAGGTAAGGAGGATAATATGTACAACATACTGGTATGTGATGATGAGAAAGATATAGTTGAGGCACTGACAATTTATCTTCAAAGCGAGGGCTACAACATTTTCAGTGCGTACAACGGAAAAGAAGCCGTTGAAATGGTGGAAAAGGAAGATATACAGCTTGTACTTATGGACATAATGATGCCTGAGATGGACGGTATCGCTGCTATGAATACCATAAGAAAAACAAGTAACGTGCCTGTGATTCTTCTTACCGCAAAAAGTGAGGATACGGACAAGGTGCTTGGACTTAGTGTCGGCGCCGATGACTATGTTACAAAACCGTTTAATCCTGTTGAGCTTATCGCAAGAGTTAAGGCGCAGTTACGAAGATACATAACACTGGGCAGCAGCCATATAAATGACAAGCAGGATAAGCTTGTAATAAGGGGCATAGAGCTTGATGACAAGGCTAAGAGCGTAACCGTTGACGGCAATCCTATTTCGCTTACGCCGACGGAATTTCAGATACTTAAGCTCTTTATGGAAAATCCTGGCGTTGTATATTCGCCTAAGGAAATTTACAGAGAAGTATGGCAGGATGCACCTCTCGGAGCTGAGGGAACAGTTGCCGTACATATAAGACATTTGAGGGAAAAGGTTGAGATAGACCCTTCTGAACCGAGATATTTGAAAGTGGTCTGGGGACAGGGCTATAAGCTTGATTAAGAGTTAGAGGCAGAAGCGGTTTTGATATGCTCTGCAGTTAAAAAAGGAAGATATTATGAAGAAGTTAAGAAACAGTACAGCTTTTAAATGTTTTGCGATAATTCTTTTTGCGGTGTCGCTGCTTTTATGCGCGGCAAGTGGACTTGCCGCAATATACTTATACTCGGAGCATGCCATTACAAAAAGAGGCAGGGAAGCGTTAAAACAGAATATAATAACGGATATTGCATATAGGGAGTATAATTCAAGAGCTGTTAATTACTATGAAAATTATCTTTATGGAATAGATGATGATAAGGATAGAAATTTTTTCTCCGAAGATAACACCAATTATTCGTTCAGGGCAAGGGTTGTTGGCAGCGAAGAGGACTATCCGGAGCTTTTAAGCTATACACCGTCATCATATCAATACAGTCAAACGGATAATTATTCAATAACCGGAAATCAATACAACAGGTCAAAGATTTTAAATACTCCAAAGAATGAAATTTTGGCAACAACGGCATATATTTGTTGCAGTGATGAAGATCTTTCGGCACTTGGTTGGTTTGACAGTGATTACAATCAAACCGATGATGAGCTTTACCGCACTGAGTATGGTTATAATTATGTAAGTACGGATGCGTTAAAAGAACTAAGAGATAAATACATTCAAAAAAACGGATATGATTATTTCGAACATAAATATTATAACAATTCGGAAATCTTAACAGACGAAATAACAGACTATGAAGATGTACATCTGGATAATTACTGTGAATATATGTATGACAGAGATTATACAGTTTATATGGTTACGGATGGCATAAATTATTATTTTATTGATAATGTTCCTAAAGTAGATGAATATATAAATAATCTTTATTTTGAAAATGAAAATACGGAAATAGATTATGATTTGTGGTATGACAATGACACGGAACAGCTTTATATTAATACATATATAAGTCCGATTCTTAACGTGGAGCTTGACTGGTATATAAAGAGCGACCTGAAGGCATATGACGGCTTTTATAATTCTCTTAAGCTGAGATACATTGATGATATGGCTAAGTATGCCGTGCCTGTGTGCGTGGTATCGGGAATAGTATTTCTTATTTGCTTTGCGTTGCTTATTGCGGCAGCAGGACATAAACGTGTTAAGGAAGAGGATGAAGACGGTAACGTATGTGTAAAGGATGTTGTCAAGCTTGGCATGCTTGATAAGATACCTTATGATATTATTCTTCTGCTTTTACTTATATCTTTGGGTTTTGGCGTTGTCAATTTTGGAAATGCGTATTACGGAAGCATAGAGTCCGTAATTGCGATAGCCTGTGCGGTAATATGCAGTATTCTTGGGGCTCATGTTGTAATGACAACCGCTGCAAGGCTTAAATGTGAGAATGGAAAATTTTTAAAAAAAACCGTTGTATATAAGCTCTGCGTATGGCTGTTTAAGAAGCCGTTTGTATGGCTGTTTGACGGAATAAAATATGTATGGAAGAATATTAATTTATTCGGAAAATACCTTGGTATTATATTTATCGTTACCGTTATTGAGATTTTGGTTGCGGCAAATGAAGGCGCCGGAATGACCTTCACATTGATTATAATAGAAAAGCTTATCGTGACGGGGTTTGTTGTATATTCTATTATCAATATAAATAAGATTAAGAAATACACTAAAAGCCTTGCGGAAGGAAATACCGATGACGAGTTCTCAACCGAGAATATGCATGGTGAGTTTTTAAGCTACGCAGAAGATTTGGGACATGTAAACGACGGTATAAAGGCTGCGGTTGAAAATCAGATGAAGAGTGAAATGATGAAGACGGAGCTTATTACCAATGTATCGCATGACATAAAGACACCGCTTACGTCGATTATTAATTATGTTGATTTGCTTGAGAAGGAAAATATAGATAACGAAAAGGCACAGGAATATCTCGAGGTTTTAAACAGACAATCACAGAGGTTAAAAAAACTGATTATAGATTTGATTGATGTCTCGAAGGCTTCAACCGGAAATGTAGATGTAAATCTTGAAAAGCTTGATTTGAGTATTATCCTCACCCAGCTTAACGGTGAGTACGAGGAGCAGTTTGAAGCAAAGAAGCTTAAGCTTGTGATAAACAATAAGGCCTCCGATACTCATATTATGGCTGACGGAAGACAGATATACAGAGTGTTTGATAATCTTTTTGTAAACATTAAAAAATACGCACAGGATAATACAAGAGTTTATATCGATATAACCGACGAGGGAGATAAACTCGGTGTATCCATGAAAAACATTTCCAAGGAAGAACTTAACATAAGCGGTGAAGAGCTTATGGAAAGGTTTACAAGAGGTGACCGTTCGCGTAATACGGAAGGAAGCGGTCTCGGACTCTCGATAGCAAAGAGCCTGATTGAACTTCAAAACGGACAAATAAACATTGCGGTAGACGGGGATTTGTATAAGGTTGAGCTCCTGATACCGAAGGCGTAAGGAAATATCGTTCGGAGTGAATATGTAAATTGCTCAGACAAAATGTTTTAGGATGGCTTAATGCCATCCTTTTTTGTTAAGAAAATATTATTAAAATATAAGCTTATGTTTGGATAATAAGAGCAAAAATGTTACTTCTATAGCATTAAGAAAAAAATATTTTAAAATATGTAAAATAAACTTGACAAAATGCATTTGATATATTATTATTGCCATAACAAATAAATAAACCAATGAGGATGATTCTTAATTATTTAAAGATGAGGTGGGATTATGAACGCATATAATATAGGCTTTGCCGTAGGTATTTTGATTGGACTTATATTAGTGGCTGTTATATTTGCGGTAAAGAAAAAGAAAAGAGGAAAAGGTGAATATGATGAGAGGCAGGAACTGATAAGATGCAGAGGCTACAAACTGGCATACTTTACTTTGATGATTGGTACTGCGTTTGTTCTTTGTTTTAAAGCCGGAGATGGATTTAAGTATGTTGATACGGACACGGCCTTTGTAATTTCGATAATGATTTCCATTGTGGTTTTTGCGGTTTATTGTATAATAAAAGATGGCTACTTCGGAGTGTTTGAAAAACCGAAGTCCGTACTTGTTGAATTGTTTATAATAGGAGTTGCCAATCTGGTTATTGGATTGGTAAATAAAGAAAAGTGGTTTGTTGACGGAAAGCTTTCGATGGGAAGTACGAATATCATATGTGCGGTGACCATATTGATTGTTACGCTTGCCGGCATGATTAAACTTTTGCTTGTTAAAAGAGAGGATGAGTAGCTTATGAAGAATTTAAAATTAAAAGCTGCCCGTACCATGAAAGATATGTCGCAGCAGGATCTTGCCGATACGGTGGGCGTGTCAAGACAGACCATAAGCTCCATTGAAAAAGGCGACTACAACCCGTCCATTAAGCTATGCATTTCCATATGTAAGGCACTTGATAAAACCTTGGATGAGTTGTTTTGGGAATAGGTAATAATGTAATTTATATAAAAGTAGGGAAGGAGTATTATTATGAAACTTGAAGTAAAAGATATCAAGAAGAGCTTTGAAGATAAAGAAATTCTGCCTGGCGTAAGCTTTGATGTCGAGGGTGGTAAGGCGCTCGGTCTTCTCGGAAGAAACGGTGCCGGTAAAACAACAACGATAAGAATTATTATGGATGTATTTCATCCGAATTCGGGAGAGGTTCTTTTGGATGGAAAGAAGTTCAAGCCGGACGGAAGAAGATTCGGTTATCTTCCTGAGGAAAGAGGTCTTTATCCAAAAAGAGTAATCAAGGAGCAGCTTATTTATCTCGGCATGCTCAGAGGACTTTCAAAAAAGGAAGCGTCAACCAATACGGAAAAATGGCTTAAGAGACTCGGTGTGGATGAGTATACGAACAGAAAGCTTGACACTCTTTCAAAAGGTAATCAGCAGAAGGTTCAGCTTGCGGCTACTCTTGTAGGTGAGCCTGAGATAGTAATTCTTGATGAGCCGTTCTCGGGACTTGACCCAGTAAACTCACAGATACTTAAGGATGTAATAAGAGAGCTTATTGAGGAAGGCAGAATCGTTATATTCTCAAGCCATCAGATGAGCTATGTTGAAGAGTTCTGCGAGAATATTGCTATAATAAATAAGGGTAATGTTGTATTAAAGGGTCATCTTGATGAAATAAAGGCTGAATTCGGAAAAGGCAGAAAGAAAGTTACCGCAAGCAATTACAGTCTTGATGAGCTTAAAGATATTCTTGAGTCAAAACTTTCCGATAAGGTTAAGGTTGAGAGAGTTTCCAAGCACCATGTAATATTTGAATGTATCGGAAATGCTTCCGGATGGGATATACTCGAAGCTTTAAAGAAAGAAAATGTTGAGATTAGATCCTTTGGTGATTACGAGCCGTCGCTTAACGATATCTTTGTAACCTGTGTAGGCGATGAAGAAGTCGAAGAGGCTAAGGATGAGCAGGAAGAGGATAAAACGAAGTCCGGCAAAAAAAGAAGCGGAAAAAAGAAAGCTTCGGCAAAAAAAGATGATAAGGAGGTGCAGTAATAATGAAGAAGTTTTTAACCGTTTTAAAATTTGAGCTTGATAATTATTTCAAAGCAAAATCATTTATTATTTCCACTATTTTACTTTGTATATTATCGGCAGGCATTATGTTCGCACCTCGTGTAATAGATGCATTTAAGTCTGATTCCGATAATGAAGCTGATGAGGAAAAAGAAATTGATCCTTCTGAGTTGACACATTACGGTATCTGCGGAGATACAGAACTTATAGATATTGAAGCACTTCAGGATTATTTTCCAAGGTCGGTATTTACAATATATGACAGTGTTGATGCCATGAAGTCGGATGTTAACAGTGGTGATGACGTAATCTGCAAGGCAGGTTTTGAAATTAAGTCATTAACAGAATACACTTACTACGTATACAACAAATCAATGTTTGACAATGCATCCGAAACATTTTCTGAGTATATGCTTATGATGAATAAGCTTAAATATTGTTCGGATAATAATCTTGATCTTGACGAGTTTATAGAGGTTGAAACCACACAGGTTAAAGTAAATGAAAATATCCTCGGTAAGGACAGTACAAGTAATTACTGGTATTGCTACATATTGGTTATCTTAATATTTATGCTTATAATCATGTACGGTTTACAGGTTGCAAGCAGCGTTACCAATGAGAAGAGCAACCGTTCAATCGAGATTATCGTTACAAGTACATCAACTACAGCTATCCTTTTCGGTAAGGTTTTTGCAAGTGTAATTTCATCCATATTCCAGGTTGGTCTTGTAGGATTGTCACTTCTTGGTTCTTACCAGTTCAATAAGGATTATTGGGGCAGCGGAATTGCAATGATTCTCGATATTCCGGGTGATGTTCTTATAACCTTTGCGGTATTCGGTATAGGCGGATTTATCTTCTATGCATTTATGTACGGAGCACTCGGTGCCCTTGTATCCAAGATTGAGGACCTTAACAAGACTGCAGGTACGGTTCAGATGGTTATCATGATTGTTTATTTCGTGGTACTTATGAATCTTGCCAAGGTTGACGGAATCGTGATCAAGGTTTGCTCATTCCTTCCGATAAGCTCTTACAGCGCAATGTTTGCAAGAGTTGCTATGGGAAGCGTGGAAATGTGGGAAGTTGTTCTTTCAGCGGTTATCCTTTATGCATCTGTTATTCTTGCGGGATTCCTCGGAGGAAAGATATTCAGAAACTCAACCTTAAGATACGGAAATCCGATTAAGCTTTCAAATGCATTAAAGGGTCTCAAAAAGAGCAAGTAAACTTCTGTTTATCGCAGGAGAACCGATATAAAGACTTCTGCTGACAGATTTATATTTTAATCTTATGACGCAAAGTAAAACACAGTGGGTAGTTATAACGTGTCATCAATTTGTTAAATCAGGGTACTCACCTTCTTTATGTTTGCACGAAACCGAAAACTCGCTACGATCAGACAGTTCGGTTTCTGAGCAAACCTATGCGAAGGTTCGCTGCTGTTTTGAGCTGTGTGAAATATATAGGTATTCATACTGCGATAAACAGAAGTTTGTAGAGATTATTATCTGGTAATTTGAAGAAAAGAGGGTATTATGATAAGAGAAAAATTAACATCAGATAAGTTATTTGAAAGAATAATTACTTTAACAATAATATTCTTATTAGTATTCTTTGGAGTAACAATATTAAGCTATTATTTGTTACCAGAAGGGTTTTTATTAAATAAAAATAATGGAACTAATTTTAATACTTCTACGAATATTATTATATGTACTCTTCAAATATTTGCTTGGAATATGATTAGTGTGGTTGCTATATTTATTGGTAGTTTATTTAGTAAGAAAAATAATGATCAACAACAATATTTATCACTATCATATTTTGCTTTTATTGTTTTGATATTGCTTTCTGCGATAACATTAGGTACTTGGTCTTTTTCTTTTAAAACGGAATCAGTTCCTTTATTAGAAAGAATTATTTCAATGTTTAATATAACTGAAAGAGCAGGATTAGTTGAATTATATGGTATGTTATTAATAACTTGCTCATTAGCAAATAAATCATTGGTAATGTCCATTAAGAATAAAACTATAACAAAAAAGATGAAAGATATTAAATGGAATAAAAAAGAAATAATATGTGCAGTTTGTGGAATGTTACTTATGTTAATAGCAGCATTTATTGAAAGCAAATCGATTATAGGATAAATACAAATTCGAGCGTGTGAAAGTTTTTCTGTTGGCGGATTTGAGTACATGGGTTTTTCAAAT
>JAFSZR010000130.1 GCA_017459135.1 Lachnospiraceae bacterium
ATTGTACTAGGTTGCAGGTAAAGACCATGCTTCGCGACCAGACCGAGCGCACTATGGATATGGAAGTGCTTGATAAGGTTCCAATGGAAGATTTGAATTATGATACCATTCACGGATACCGTAACAGCCATCGTTCTTTAAAAGAAGGACATCCTTTTGAGCGCCTGAGCGACCATGAGTATCTGAGAAGTATTGGAGCGGCTGCTATTTCTGATGAGGATGGCAAGTTGCATCCTACGGCAGCAGGTATGCTGATGTTTGGTGATGAGTATAATATTGTGCGTCACTTCCCAGAGTATTTCTTGGATTACAGAGAAGAGTTGGACCCTACCACTCGTTGGAGTGATAGATTGCAGTCAAGTTCCGGTGAATGGTCTGGAAACGTGTGCGATTTTTATTTTAGAGTTTATAACAAAATTATTAAAGACATTAAGGTGCCTTTTAAAATGGTTGGTGGAGAACGTATTGATGATACTCCGGTACACAAGGCACTCCGTGAAGCTTTGGCAAATTGTCTGATTAATGCAGATTATCATGGTTTGCGTGGTGTTGTTATCCGTAAAGAACCGGACAAGCTTATTTTGGCAAATCCCGGCTATGTCAGAACGGGTAAAAAGCAGATGCGGATTGGCGGTGAATCCGATCCCCGAAACAAGGCTCTTATGAAAATGTTTAATCTTATCAATATCGGTGAACGTGCCGGAAGCGGTGTGCCGAATATTTTTAATGTTTGGGCAGATGAAGGTTGGGAAGAACCGGTGATTGAAGAGAGATTTGATCCGGATAGAACGGTACTGTCGCTTTCTTTTAAGAAAAAAGTGACGATAAAAAATGGCGAAAAAAAAGTAACGAAAAAAAGTGGCGAAAAAAAAGTGACGAAAAAAACGCAAGAAAAGTACGATGCTATTTTGAACGCTATGCAGCCTGATAAGTGGTATAAAACATCGGAGTTTGAAAGTGTAGTGGGTGTTAAGGAATCGCGGATCAAGGTATTACTTAAAGATATGACAGAACAAGGTTTGATCGAAAGTATAGGTAGTACGAAAGGAAAAGCGTATAAAAGAAAAGCTAAGTAGATTAAAATTTCAAGGAGATACAAATGATAGAGAAAATAGAAATTCAATATTTTAGATCAATCTACAGAACAACGTTAATGAAAGTAGAAGCTATAAATGTATTAACAGGCAAAAATGATGTTGGAAAATCCAATATATTAAAAGCATTAAATTTGTTTTTTAATAACTGTATTGTAGAAGAGGGGGATTATGATTTCGGAAGAAATTATAATTTCAAACGCTTGGAAGAAGTTCGGAAAGATACTATCAAAGGTAAGCAGTTTATCCAAATTAAAATCACTTTTCGAAGGGGTAAACAGTTTGAAAAAACATTGCCAGAGAAATTTACAATTACCAAGAAGTGGAATAGAGATAGTGAATTTCCACAGGTATCAGATAATATTGAGAAACAACTTATTAAGAGTGGAAAGTCCTATAATGATAGAGTTAGAGCCTCATTGACCAGATATTTAAACAAAATAAAATATGTTTATGTTCCTGCAATTAAAGACAAACATATTTTTGATAATATGTTAGAGCGTCTTCAAACAACAGTATATGAGAAAAAGTTGGCAAATAACATTACTTTAGCAGAAACAATGTCAAATTTATTTGAAAATGTAGTAAAAACCACAGAGGAATTGAGTGAAGAATTCAAAGTGGCGACCAATATTGAGTCGATGATTGCAACACCCAATGATGTAAAAGAATTATATAGAACCTTGAATATTATTACAAAATCTGATGATAATCTGGTTCGGTTAGAGGATAGAGGAGATGGTATCCAAGTCAGATATATACCAAGCATTTTGAACTATATTGCGACAAATGCTTCAGAAAATTATATTTGGGGTTTTGAAGAACCGGAGAATTCATTGGAATATGGTATGGCACAAAAAATGTCAGAAGACTTTTATAACATATATATAGATAAGAGTACGATTTTTTTGGCAACGCATTCCCCTGCATTTATTGACTTGGGTTATAGGGAACATGGAAGAGGATTTAGGTGTTATAAAGAAAAAGAGACAACTGAAGTAGTATCGTTTGAGGATGCGCATAAACTTGAAGTACTTGAAGAAGAATTGGGTTACGCTTATATTTTAAAGGAGCAATATAAGCGATATAAAGACGTTGTAAAAAGTAACGAAGAAATGAAAGAAAAAATAGAGAGATTGGAAACAGAAATTTTATTAGCGAAAAAACCAATGCTATTAACGGAAGGAAAAACAGACGCTAAGATTTTAAGTGTAGCGTGGGAAAAACTGTATGGCTATGATTGTCCGTTTGAAATAAAAAGTTGTGATTTAATGGAAGAAGAGGGAACAATTTCGATGGCTGGTGCTGATATGTTAAAGAAGATATTATGCTCAACTCGATCTGATTCTCCTAACGTAATTATCGGTATGTTTGACAATGATAGTGCTGGAATTAAAGCTTTTGGCTTAGATAAAAACTATGAATTCAATGAAGATAAGCAATGGAAAAAACATAGAAATAGGAAAGGATTTGCCTTTCTTTTACCAACAAATGAACAGACACAAAAGATTGCAGATGGGGGAAATTTAAGCATTGAATTTTTATTTCAAAGAGAAACTCTTAACAAGAATGTAAATGGTAAGAGGCTTATATTGAGACCCCAAAGGATGGTACACTCAATAAAAGGTGTCACGATGAGGGTAGAACAGGCGTCGGATGAGTATTGGTATATGTCTGATATAGATAGTAGTACAAAAACTGATTTTGCATATATAGTTGTACCGACATTGGAGCAGGAGGAGTTTGTAAATTTTAAACCAGTTTTTGATATTATATTAGCTATTTTAGAAGGAATTTAGAACAAACTTGAATAGTGATACGAATTTGCAACGATCTCCCGGAAATAGCAAAAATAATAGGTGGATATCTAGTAATAAGAGTAATAAAACAGCAAAAACAGTAACAAATAAGTTCCTGCACATGCATAGGTCAGACCGTGAGGGTGGTAGAACTGTAGGTTCAGGAAGAGTTGCTACTATCATCGAATAATCATAAGATTATATGATTTTAAATTATCAACTTCCGGAGAGAATTCTCCGGAAGTTTTTTTAAAAAACTTTCTTTGTGTTTCAAATTATATGTGGTATATTATTTCAAAATTAATGTATTTTATTATTCTCAATTAATGTAGTTTATTATTCTCAATTAATGTAGTTTATTATTTCAAATTTTATGTGCTTCGTTTTTATGATTTCCCCAATTGTGATGTATTTTTAAAGATTTTAATAATTTCTGTGTTGAGATGTAGTTTAAAAGATATTATTAAATTATGTCTTGATTGTTTTAAAGAAATTAACTTGTTCAAAGTAGTGATTAGGCTTATATTACAGAGTTTATTTCTTATGTATTTTAAGATTTGTTTATAATTATGAATAGATATTTGCATTTGTGTTTATATTGATGCATTTTACAGACTAAAAGAGAACAAGAGCAAATTGAGTCCGTATGAATCGCAAGGGTGTACGTACCAAAAGGCAAAGAAGAGTATAATAGGTCCGTATGAATCGCAAAGGTATACGTACCAAAAGGCAAATAAATGTGGATTAAGTCCGTACGAGAACAGAGTGGTGCAGACTAAATGATATGATAAGAAGGATTGATCCGTATTTATATTGGATATTTGATTGCTAAGGATACAGAGATAATAATTTAGGAGGTATATTTATGGAGAAGATTATTAAAGAAATAAATATAAGAAAAGAGTGGTTAAAGAAAATTATAGTTAATCTCAAAAATGAAATTTTGAATGCGCCAAAAGAAAAACTTAGAATTTCTAAACATGGTAAAACTGTGCAGTATTACATAAAGTCTCAGGATAATTTCAATGAAAAAAGATGTGGAAAATATTTAAGAAAAAGTGATTTTGTTATTGCTGAAAAAATAGCACAAAGAGATTATGATATTCAATTATTAAGGGTAGCCGATGCTAGTTTCAAGGAATTAGAAAGAATATTGGGATGCATGCACAAAAAGCTCGGGAATATTTACGAAACACTTGGAAATGTATATGATGAGCAAAATGAATATAGAAAAGAATTAATAACACCATATGTTTTACCTGATGATATATATGTCGAAGAGTGGTTAAATGATGAATATAAAGGCTTGGATTTTAATAATGACCTTACGGAAATTTACAGTATAAAAGGCGAAAAAATGAGATCAAAATCAGAAAAGATTATTGCGGATTGTCTTTGTTACAATAATATACCATATAAATATGAAAGACCGCTAAAATTGGATAGCATAACTTTATATCCGGATTTCACAATATTAAATGTCAAGGAAAGGAAGGAAATGTATTGGGAACATTTTGGTATGATGGATAATGAGGAGTATTCTAGAAGTGCGGTAAAAAAAATACAATTATATGAAAAAGCAGGGATTTATATGGGCGATAAAGCAATTTATAGTTTTGAAACGAAAACAACTCCTATCGATACAAGATTAATAGAAAAAGCTATAAATAGTTTAATCAAATGAAAAGATAAGCAAAAATATGATATAATCTAATACTAATGACAGCATAAGAAATAGCAGTATAGTATCATCCGGTTTCCGGTGGGCTTACATATATTATGATATCTATTATAGCAATATTTGCAATCGGAGCCTGTATTTTTACATAAAAGAAAAGGAAAACGTAAAGAAAAGGAAGACATAAAAAACTAATATATCAGTAACAATTGTATGGTTTTCATATAATATAATATTTCATAAAATATATTATTAATCAAAAGGAGGATAAAAATGGATATCGTATACAAAAAATTATCGGAAAAAGAATTAGATACGATCGTTGAAATTCGAATTAATCAGTTGACGGAGGAGTATGTATCAAGCGGGAGAACAGTGCCGGATGATATAAATCTTGAAACAGCCCTTATGGATTTTTATAAAAGGAATATGGCTTCAGGTACATATGTTTCGTGGCTTGCACTTGACGGAGAAAAGATAGTGGGAACAAGCGGGATGTCATTTGTGGAAAAGCCACCTTACTTTACATGCCCTACAGGCAGATTGGGAATTTTATCAAGTATGTATACGGATCCGAATTACAGAAGGCTTGGGATAGCTACTCAGTTATTGGACAGGGTTGTGAAGGAAGCAAGAGATTATGGCTGCGGAACGATTTATATCACTGCCTCGGATATGGGTGTTAAGCTTTATGAAGCTTATGGATTTAAGCATAATGGGAATTTTATGCAGTATAATTTCGAGCAGTGATATATGATGCATATTTAAATAGCGATATATGATGCATATTTAAATAGTGATATATGATGCATATTTAAATAGCGATATATGATGCATATTTAAATAGCAATATATGATGCATATTAAATAGTGATATATTATATAATTTGGTTTGATTTATAAAGATAAAATCAGAAATGAAAGAAAATCATAAAATACCTCTCTAATTTAGTTCATATATTTGAACCGGGTCAGAGAGGTTTTTATTTATTTGGAAGTTGAATCATAAGCAGTTTCCACGGCAGTCAGGGGTCTTTTTATATATTAGTTGGAAATCTGTATAAAAAATGGTATAATATTATAATCTAGGGAAATTGTGACTTGTTTAGGGTTTGAGTAGGAGAAAACATGAAAAAGGGAAAGAATGCGGTTGTAATAATTCTTTTTGCTATGTTGCTGATGTTGGTTACGTTTTTAAATGCAGGTCTTGTATTCAGGATGACATCACAACAGACAAGAGATATGGGCGGATATCAGCTGGAGAGCATCAGCAGAGAGTTGGAAAATACCATAAACAATGCTGAGAAACTTACCATGCGTATAGGTATAACTGCAGAACGGTATTTGGGCAATTATCAGGCAATTTCGGATTATATCTATGAGCAGGTTGATGAGCTTGAGGAAAAAAATAACGGAGCATTTAATGTTTATATAGCCGGAAAGGATTGGAACGTTTTACCGGGACTTGCTGATCCGGATAATTTTGATGCAACAAAACGAGACTGGTATACAGGCGCCATCAAAAACAAAGGAGAGACATATGTAACATCACCGTATACAGATGTAGTAACCGGTGAAATGTGTTATACGGTTTCACTTATGCTTGCGGATGGCGAAACGGTAATAGCTGTCGATTATACGATGAATACGATTCAGGATTATATAAACAGGATGTATAATGCAGGCTCAAGTAATGCCATTATACTTACGGGTGACGGAATAATTATAGGTTGCTCGGATGATGAACTTGTGGGAAGCAATATTTCCGAGGCACTTCCGGAATATGTCAGGATTTTTTCGCTCGCCAAAAATAACGAAAATGTTGTAACCGGAAAGATCAAGAAGAATCGTGTAACGGAAAATCTTTTCGCTACCAAATCAAACACAGGATGGTATCTTATTATTGGTGAAAGCAGCTGGATGCTTTACAAAGAATCATATGTGAGTCTTATGATTACCGTGGGATTGTTAATCGGAGTTTTTGTTGTTATTATAGCACTATATATGCTTGCTATAAGAAATCAGAAAAATGCCGAGTATGCCTTAAATACAAAAAATGAATTTTTGGACGGAATAACAGGAGATTTGCAGGAACCGCTAAACAGAATTCTGGAAAGCTCAGGCAAGGCAAGTGTAAAAGCCATGGAAGATTATGAGGAAGTATTTGCAAGGATTCATTCGGCAGGGGAGAAGCTTTCCGAGATGATCAGGCAGATAGCCTCATATTCAAGTATTGTTCGTACGGAAAAAAAGAAGAATGCTTCAAAAAAAGTCAAGCTAAGCGGTCTTAATAAAAATGTCAGAAATTTGGTTCTTCTGTTTATGCTTATTGTTATGGTGATAAGTTTTTACACAAACATTTCCGCAACCTATCGCTGGGGAAATGAAATGATGCAAAGAGAAGTTGCTAATTATGAGTATCAGGTTTCTACCTGGGTTAATACTCAAAAAGACTTGCTTGATATGTTCTGTAGCGAGTTTTCCGTACGACCGGAAATGCTTGACGATTATGATGAAACAATAGCATATCTTAATGAAGTGACTTCGCAATATCCGGAAATCTCGGCTTCATATATGGCTAATCCGGAACTGGAACCGTCGGTTTATATGAATAACGGTTGGACACCTGAACCGGGATGGCACGTTGAAGAAAGACCATGGTATATTGCAACCATGAATTCAGAAAGCGGTTGGAGTATATCGGCACCGTATTATGATGACCAGACAGGAGGATATTGTATAACGATATCACAGCGTGTTTACAGTTCAAAGACCGGTGAATTTTTGGGAATCTTCGGAATAGATTTCTTTATGGATAAATTGGTTGACATACTTGGTGGAAGCTATTCGGATACGGGATATGCATTTCTTGTAGATCCTCAGGGAGAAATAATAAATCATCCATACGGAAACTATCAGATGTCACAGGATACAACAAAAAATGTTGCTGACAGCCCGTATGATAAAGCAGATGTTGAAAAAAACGGAATATCCTTGATAAAGGATTATGATAAGAGTATTCGTATATTGGCAGCTTCGGAAAACAAGGAAACCCGATTCAGCGTCTATGTGGTTGCAAGCGTATGGAAGATATACGGAAAGGTATTTATATACGGTGCGATCTGCCTTATAGCATTCTTTTTGGCAATCATAACCATATACAGGTTGTTATCGAATCTCATAAATTGGCAAAATGAAACGAATAAGCAGTTGCAGGAATCGACCGATGAAGCAATTGCGGCAGGAAAGGCAAAGAGTCAGTTTCTGGCACAGATGTCTCATGAAATACGTACACCGATTAATGCGGTGCTTGGTATGAACGAGATGATATTAAGAGAATCCGAGGATAAGGAGATTCTGGAATATTCGGCAAATATACAATCTGCGGGAAGAACTCTTTTGTCGATTATAAACAGCATACTTGATTTTTCAAAAATCGAAGACGGTAAGATGGAAATCATACAGGTTAAATATGATATTGCCGGTATGATTAACAATCTTGTTAATTCGATTCAGGAAAGAGCAAAGGCTAAAGGACTTGAGTTTAATGTCGATGTTGACGAAAAACTTCCTACTGTTCTTATGGGAGACGATGTAAGAATTACGCAGGTAATAATGAACCTTTTAACCAACGCTGTTAAGTATACGGAAAAGGGTAGTGTTACCCTGTCTATATCAAGCAGAGAGAGTATCGGTGATGTTGATATTCTTGAAGTAAAGGTAAGTGATACCGGTATAGGAATCAGAGAAGAGGATATGGATAAACTCTTTGAATCCTTTGAACGTATCGACGAGAAACGTAATCGTAATATCGAAGGTACCGGTCTTGGTATGGCGATTGTTACAAAGCTTCTTGCCATGATGGACAGTAAGCTTGAGGTTGAGAGTGTATACGGGAAAGGTTCTACGTTTTCGTTTGTATTAAGACAGCATATTGTTGATGAAACACCTATCGGAGATTATGCCGAAAGATTGGCTAAAAATATCGGGTTGGTTAATGAGAAGAAGGCGTTGTATGCACCGGATGCTCGTTTACTTGTTGTAGATGACAATGATATGAACATTAAGGTTGCCAAAAGCTTAATGAAGTTAAACGGTATTGTACCGGATACCTGTATGTCGGGAGAAGAATGCATTAATAAGCTTCGAAATAATACGTATGATATAGTGTTCCTCGATCATATGATGCCTAAGATGGACGGTATGGAAACCTTAAAACATATACAGGAAGAGAATCTTAAACCTGAAGGAATGTATATAATTGCTTTAACGGCAAATGCTATAAACGGTGCAAAAGAAAAGTACCTTTCAGCCGGTTTTGATGACTATATCTCAAAACCGATAGAGATACCTAATCTTGAGGGTATATTAAGAAGATACCTTTCTGAAGAAAAGATAAGTTATAAGTCTGTGGACAGCAAAGGAAAGAATAACGAATTATCAACCTTTCTTCCGAATGAACAGGATAACAGTGAAAATGCTTACGGTGATATTTCAGAGCTTCCGGTTATAGACGGACTTGATTGGAGATATGCAAGCGATCATCTTCCTACGGTTGACTTTATAATTGATACTGTAAATGATTTCAGAAAGGTTATGATGAGTCATGTAAAGAAGCTTGATTCGTTTTATAAAGAACTTCCGGATGAGGAAGCTATGAACGCTTATCGTATACAGGTACATGCCATGAAGAGTTCCGCAGCTACCATAGGAATCATTCCTCTTGCGGGTATGGCTAAAGTGCTCGAAGATGCGGCAGCTAAGAAAAATGAAGATAAAATCAGAAAAATGCATGATGTTTTTTGCGATGAATGGATTGGATTCAAAGAGCGTCTTATGGTCCTTGGTGATGATGGAAGTGGGGTTGAACTCAAGGAATATGACAAAGAAAAAACGGACGCACTTTTAAATCAAATAAAGGAAGCAATGGGTGATTTTGATATTGACAGTGCCGATGCGGCATGTAAGGAGTTATCGGAATACAGCTTTCCCGATGAATTACGTGAAAAGATAGAAGAAATTAGCATTGCCGTAACAAACGTTGACGATGAAACAGCAATAAGTATTATTGATCAAATATTATAGAATCGGGGTGTGTAGCTTATGTATAATGTCCTGTTAATCGGAAAACCAAATGACATATTTAAAAATGTGCATGATTTTCTGGCGGAAAAGTTTAGTGTTCAGTTCGGTTCGGATAATCCCGAAGCACTGGAGGGAGTTTTGAAAATTGTAGAACCTGATGCAATTGTAATTTTTCTTATAGACTTCAATGATAAGCATAAGCAGGTCTTCAGGCTCGTGGACAGTGAACATCCGACTACGCCGGTAATAACTATAGGAACGGATGATGAACATTCGCGTTTTGAATCATTTGAAGAAGATTTACGATATGTAAATCTTGTAAGACCGGTTAATAATTCGGAAATTCTTGATGCCGTAAACAGATCGATTGAATTTACGGAATCAATCAGAGCCGTAACGGGTAATAAAAAAAGACCGGGTGATAAAAGAAAAGTACTTGTGGTGGATGATGACGGAACCATACTTAGAAGCATTAAAGCAATTTTGGAACAAAAGTATGATGTTTCACTTGTAAATTCCGGTTTGAAAGCGCTTACAAGCCTCGGAAAAGATCGTCCTGATTTAATTATTCTTGATTATGAAATGCCTAAATGCGACGGAAGAAAAACTCTGGAAATGATACGCGGGGAGGAAGAGTTTAACAATATTCCGGTTATTTTCTTAACAGGTGTAAGTGACCCGTGGCATGTAAGGGCAGTGCTTGAACTTAAGCCTGCGGGATATATTTTAAAGCCGCTTAACCCACAGGTTTTATTGGATAAAATTGATGAAGTTTTTGGGAAGGAAGGATAAAAGCTATGTCAGATTGGATTTTGATTGTTGATGATGATGCTATGAATATCAGATTTGCTGGTACGATACTAAGCAAGGAAGGATATAGGGCTGCCGGAATGAAATCGGGTAGTAAGTTGCTTGATTATGTAAGGAAAAACGGTGCTCCCGCGCTTGTTTTACTTGATATCCTTATGCCGGATATGGATGGCTATGAGACCTATGAAGCTCTTCGTAATCTTGAAAAGGAAATGGGGCTTCCTACGATTCCAGTTGCATTTTTATCCGCTGAAGAAAGTCCCGAAACAAAGGAACGTTGTGAAAATATGGGTGCATTTGCATTCGTAAAAAAACCGCTAAACGGGGAAGATCTTATTGCTGTAGTTAAGAGGGTTGTTACAAAGGAGTAATTAATGCGGGAAAATAACGAAAACGAATTAAAGACATTTGCGCATGTGTCGCTTGTTACCGCTATTGTGGTTTTTTCGATTTTAAATTTTGTACTCAATCTTATTTCGGGTTGGGAAAAATGGGTGTTGCTTCTTTTGATATTTGCACCTGTAATTTCCTGCGTCATGCATATCAAAAAGCATCCCGCCCCAAATTCCCGAATGCGTATTTATGTAATTATTCTTATAATAGAAACATTTTATTATTGTGACAACATATATAAGATATACGATGCCGCGCCTGTAGTGGTTATGGTAATGATTCTTTTTGCGATGTCACAGGAATATTTGTTCGTATGGCTTGCAATGTTTGCGGGTTATGCTGGTATGATTTTTCATCTTATGGAAAAAAAGGCGGAAAACGCTCTTAAGACGGATAATCTTAATGTTACACGTACGGTACTTCATTTTGCTATAATTTTTCTTGCCGGAATATTGGTGCTCAGTATTGAAAAAACAGTAAGAGTAATGAGGGAATCTTTTGAAGATAAAATTAAGGCATTAAAGGATCAAAACAACAGTGCAAGTGATTTCCTTGCGAACGTGTCTCATGAGATTAGAACTCCTATAAATGCCGTAGTGGGTCTTACCGGTGTATGTATTGAAAAAGAATCGGATGAGAATATCAAAAATGACCTTGAATCCATTGCATCGGCAGGTCAAAGAATATCGGATCAGATAAGTGATATCCTTGATTATTCCGAAATTGATATAGAAAAACTGGCTGTTAATGAAGAAGATTATATGGTTTCTTCTGTTGTTCAGGATATAGTGAATAAGATTGAACCGTATAAATCCGATAATATAGAATTGGTTATTGATGTAGAGTCTACACTTCCGGCTGTACTTCATTCCGATGCCGCAAAAATTAAAAAAATACTTATACATCTTATTTTGAACGGCCTTAAATATACCAATGAAGGCGGTGTGTTTGTACATATAACTTCAGAAAAAAGAGATTACGGAATAAATCTTAATATAGAAGTTTCAGATACCGGAATAGGTATGAATGAGCAGGAACTCGCCCGTGTGTTTGAGAGATTTTATCAGGTTAATTCAGGTATTACGAGAAGAGCGGGAGGTCTTGGACTGGGAATGCCTATAACCGCAGGTTTTGTACGTGCGCTTGGCGGATTTATAACGATGGACAGTGAACCGGGAAAAGGCACGCGTGTAAGAGTGAGTCTTCCTCAGAAGGTTGTTGATAAAAGCGGATGTATGTCTGTTGACTCTCGTAACGATCTGGTAATAGGTTCATATATGAATTTTGAAAAATATGAGCATCCTCAGGTTCGTGAATACTATAACAAAATGATTAAGGATTTGTTTGTAGGTTTTAAAATGCCTCTTCACAGAGTTGACAGTATCGAAAACTTGAGAATGATTTCAAAGAGAGTGAAATTTACGCATTTGTTTATGGGGCAGGAAGAATATGAGAAGGCACCTGAATTTATCGATGAATTGGCTAAAAAGATGCTTGTTTATGTTGTTTCAAACGCTGATTATAAGTTGTCGGATAACTCTTGTGCGAGAATTATGAGAAAGCCGTTTTACGGTTTTCCTGTCGTAAGTGCTTTGAATTTAAGGCACGATAATGATTTATCGGGACATGAACATCTGCTTTGTCCTGATGTGCGTGCTCTTGTAGTTGATGATGAACCGCTTAATCTTACGGTTGCAAAGGGTATACTAAGTAAATATCAAATGAATGTTACAACCGCAGTTTCGGGAACTGATGCGGTTGAATTATGCAGAAAAAATGAGTATGACATAATATTTATGGATCATATGATGCCGGGCATGGACGGTATAGAAACAGTTAAAGAAATCAGGGCGTTATCTGTTACCAGAACAAGAGAGATGCCGATAGTTGCACTTACCGCAAATGCCACAAGTACCGCGAGAGAATTGTTTGCATCGGAAGGCTTCAACGGATTTGTCAGCAAGCCTATAGAGATAATAGAACTTGAGAGAGTTATAAAGAGCGTACTTCCCGCGTCACTTATGGTCTTTGAAAAGATAAAAGATAATGCATCATCTGATAACGAAGAAGACGAAAATAAAGGTAATAGTTCAGAAGATAACGATTATGAAAACAAGGAACCTGAATTTGAAGAGATGCTCATCAAAGCGGGAGTTAATGTAAATTCGGGTCTTGCTCATGTTCAGAATGATATGGAGTTTTACCGTACATTGCTTGAACAGTTTTATGACGAAGCTGATAAAAAACAGGAAAAGCTTAAAGATTACTATGGAAAATCGGATTACAAAAATTATGAAATATTGGTGCATGCCATTAAAAGTACAGCGAAAATGATAGGTGCCAATGAGCTATCCGATAAGGCTCTTGCTCTTGAGAAAGCAGCAAATATAAAAGATGATAAATTTATATCGAATAATCATTTGCAAATGGTTAATAGTTTTACGGACACCGTAACGGTTATAGGAAAGGCAATCGGTAAAATTGCAACGGATAAAGCTGTTGATGATACCGAGGAGGATGAAGACGAGGATTTATTCTTTTTTGAACCACAGGGAGGTGATGGAAATTGACACCTAAGAAGATTAAGGCATTCTTAAATGATGAAAAAAACGAAGTCACCGATAAACTGTTTTTACTTTTGGCGCTTGTAGCCCTGTTAGGTGTTATACTTGCCTTTGTCGGTGGTTTTATAGTAGGAGAAAAGTTTATAGCGCAGCTTTCAACCGGACTGACATTTGTTGTGTTTTTTTTGATATTATACTTTGGCTTTAAAACAAGACATCTTAAGCTTTCGGCAAATATTGTATCGTTCCTGCTTATATTTGTTGTTTCACCGCTTACGTTTTTTACAAGCGGCGGTGTACATGGAGGAACACCGATATGGTTTTTGTTTGATTTTCTGTTTGTGGGATTGATAATAAGCGGAAAAATACGTGTGTTTTATTTTATCTGCGGTACAATCGTAAGTGGTGTTTGTTGGTATTTGGGATATTTTCATCCGGAATTGGTAATTGAGCACAGTGAAGAAGCAGTATACACGGATTCTTTTGCAACGCTTGTTATAGTAGCTTTTGTTATTACCATTTTGATTTCATATCAAAATAAACTTTTCAGAAAAGAGACGTTACATTCCGAAGAACAGAAAAAAGAAATTGAGGAACTTAATGCCGCTCAAAACAGATTTTTCTCAAGTATGAGTCATGAGATTCGTACACCTATCAATACGATTATCGGATTGAATGAGATGATTCTTCGAGACAGCATCTCAGATGAAGTTAAGGATGATGCCGAAAATATTGAAGCGGCAAGTAAAATGCTGCTTCAGCTTATTAATGACATACTTGATATGTCAAAGTTTGAATCGGGGCAGATGACAATAACACCTGCGCCTTATCGTACAGGTGAAATGATTACGGAACTTGTAGGTATGTTTTGGAATCGTATACATGAAAAGAATATGTCTTTTCATGTGGAAATATCGCCGGATCTTCCGGATACTTTAATCGGTGATGAAGTAAGAATTAAACAAATATTGATTAATCTTATCAATAACGCAATAAAATATACAAAAGAAGGTTCTGTAACGCTTTCCGTTCAATGTAGGGAGCATGATGATAAAAGTGTTATGATTATATATTCCGTCACCGATACGGGTATGGGTATTAAGAAGGAAAATATTCCGCATCTATTTACCGCGTTTAAGCGTATAGATGAGGATAAGAATAAATATATAGAAGGAACAGGACTCGGACTTTCCATAGTAAAGCAATTTGTTGATCTTATGGGCGGTAAAATTACCGTAAACAGTATTTATACTCAGGGCACCACATTTACAATTGAATTGCCTCAAAGAACTTCTGGTGATAAAAAGATTGATGCAAAAAATATAGAGACACGTCATGAAGGCGATTCAAGAAAGGTTTATTGGCAGATGTTTGAGGCGCCGGATGCCAATGTATTGGTTGTTGATGATACTCCGGCAAACCTTTTGGTTGTTAAAAAGCTTTTGAGAGATACCTGTGTAAAGGTAACGACTGTTGAAAGCGGAGCCGAGGCTTTAAAGAAGACGCTTTCCACTCATTACGATGTAATTCTTATGGATCACATGATGCCTGAGATGGACGGTATTGAGTGCATGCATAGAATACGTGAGCAGATAGGTGGTTTTTCGAAGCAGGCAAAGATAGTTGCACTTACCGCAAATGCCGATGCCGAAAACAGAAGGTTATATAAGAAGGAGCATTTTGACGGATATCTGCTTAAGCCGATTTCGGGAGAGCTGCTTGAAAAAGAAATCCTTCGTCTTTTGCCTCCGGAACTTGTAAATATTACGGGTGGAAGCGATGATATTCTCGAAAACAGTACGGCATGGGTTAATGATTATCAGAAAAAGGAATCAGTTGTAATTTCGACGGAAAGCGTTTCGGATATTCCTGAAAATCTTGTCAACTTATATGGCATTTTAATTGAGCCGCTTAATATTTATACCGATGAGGGTGTGTTCCGTGATAATGTGGATATAGATTCAAAGGGCATATTATCATACATGGAAGATAAGGATAAAAAACCTGTTATGAAAGCGGTTTCGGTAAAGAGTTTTGAACAGCTTTTTGCGGATGGATTAAAGCTTGCAAATAATGTTGTTCATGTAACGGCGTCCGAAAAGGTAAATGAAACAAGCTATCCTAATGCACTTGAGGCCGCAAAGGCATTTGATAATGTAACTGTTATAAATACGGACCAGTTTTCCGGCGGACAGGGACTTATGGTACTTGAAGCTTCAAGACTTGCCAAGGAGGGATACAGTCCTGAAGAAATAAATGAAGCACTTGTAAAAATGAGAGACAGAATTTGCGGAAGCTTTGTTGTTAAGGACTTTGATGCACTTTCAAGAGCCGGTCAGATAAGTGCAAGAGCGGCAAGAATTTTCAATGCCTTTATGATGCATCCGGTTATTCGTATTAAGCACGGACGAATGAAAGTCGGAAGAATGATTATAGGATCATGGAAGCATATGGTGCTTCGATATATTAAAACCGAATTAAAGAATAAAAATTATATCGATAAACGTTTGCTTATGGTAAGCTATGCGGGACTGTCATTGAAGGACCTTGAATGGATTAAGGCCGAACTTGATAAGCTTAATATGTTTGATAAAATTTTATATGATGAAACATCGGCGGCCATAGCGTTAAACTCAGGTCCGGGTACGATAGGATTTTTCTATCAGTTATTGGAGGATAGTTTATGAGAAAAAACAACAACAAAGGATTCACATTGGTTGAGCTGATAGTTGTTCTGGTGATATTGGCAATTCTTGCGGCAGTTTTGATTCCCGCTTTACTTGGTTATATTGACAGAGCAAAGGAACAAAAGGAAATTCTTAATGCAAAAAATTGTCTTACGGCAGCGCAGGCTGAGCTTACAAATTTATATGCAAAAAACGGAAGTAATTATGCCGAAGGCGAGTATGTAATACCGGGAGGAACACACATAGGCGGAAAAAACGGCGACTGTGATATAAGAGGTACGGCATTTGCAGAGGCTGTGCTTAAAACAGCGGATCTAACCGGTGATAAGGAACCGTATTGCCTTATGATTGCCATCGGAAGCAATTATACGACTCAGACGGGAACTCGTCCGTACACTGTTACGGAGCATGATAAATATACGGTTTATTATGTTTTTTATATACAGAACAAGAATTCAAAACCTTTGTATTATTATAACGGTGAATGGACAAAAACCAATCCGAGAGCAAAAGGAACAAATACAACTACCGAATTGTTTACGGAGTATAATGTAATAAAAGACGGTGACAAGAAGGATTTACGGCTTCAATACTATCTTATTACATGTAAAGCCAAAGCAAATTTTGACAGCAGCTTTTGGAGCTGGCTTAAAGACCTTAAGTAAGATAAAAATTTAGAAATGTTTTTTATAAGGAGCAAATATGCCTAAAACCAAAACAGACAGAAGTGAAAAAAATAGCAGCTATTATAAAAAACGCAGGTTGCCGATAAGGATACTTATGCTTACAACATTAATATCCATCGTGGGACTTGCCGGTCTTGTTGTGCTTAGCTTTAACATGGATAGACTGGCAAAGATTTATTCCGATGTTGTTAAGATTGATTATGACAACCTTAATCACATGGATTCAATAAGTAAAAATTTCTACAGACATCAGGCACTCGTTTTTCAATATATGGAAAATTTTAGCGACAATGTGATAGTAAATGAAATAGAGGAAAGTGCCGAGCTTCTTAAAAATGAAGTTTTGGAGGAAGAAAATGACTTTCAGGATAAAATTATAGGTTCCCTATATGAAAATAATTTTAAAAATGTTTACTCGGAAATAATGGATTATTTTGATGATGTTGATTATATTTTTGAGTGTGGAAGCGTAGGCGATTTGGATTCTGCGGAATACTACATGCACAACGTTCTGTTCGAAAGTATAAATGATGTAAATGATGTGGTTGATTTGTTTGATACGTTGTTGGAGGATGATGTCAACAGAACCCAGCAGGTGATGACAAATCACCTTGAGGTATCGAGAGCGTTTGCTATTGTTTTGGTTGTATTGTTGGCTGTTCTAACCATAATCGGACTTTCTTGGAGCGTAAATGCATCCAGAGCCATTACAAATAAGGATCCGCTTACACAGATTGACAATATGGATAAATTTCAATCCGATGTGGAAAAGATGCTGAGTAAAAACAAATTAAAGGATTATGTTTGTATTTGCTCGAATATTAAAGACTTTACGCTAGTTAATCAGCAGCTTGGTTCTGCAGTAGGCGATATGGCTTTGAGAAATTTTGCGAATACCGTGGAGCAGAAGCTTCAAAGAGACGAAAGATTTGCAAGGATAGGCGGAGATAAATTTATTGCGGTTATACGTAAAGATCACGTAGATGAATTTTCGGCGTTTATTGACAGGGTTTCGGTTACCGTTGATTTTCATGAAGAAGCTAAGATATTGCAGATTGAGACTCGAAGCGGATTGTATTATATCAAAGAGGGCGATGATGTCGGAACCGTTGTTGATGATGCACATTTGGCACTCAGCCAAACAAAGCTTAAGGCTGTTGACAAGGTTGTGTTCAAGGAAAATATGCTTGAGCAGGCTTACGACAGAAGAACGCTTCTTACCGAGTATACAAACGCCATAAAGCAGAAAGAATTTATAGTATACTATCAGCCGAAAGTTAATTTGGAGAATAATACGCTTTGCGGCTGTGAGGCTTTGGTCAGATGGTGGAAGGATGATCAAATTGTTCCTCCGTTTAAATTTATTCCTATACTTGAAGAAGAAGGACGTGTTACCGAACTTGATTATTATGTATTTGATCAGGTATGTAAGGATATACGTGCATGGATAGATGCGGGCATAGAGCCTGTGAGAATATCTTCCAATTTTTCAAAGCTGCATCTTAGAAATCCTAAGTTTGCCGATAAGGTTTTGGAAATAGTCGAGCGTTATAATATTGACAGCAAATATCTTGAAATAGAATTAACGGAGTCTTCGGGATATGAAGATTTCGATGCATTTACGGAATTTGTTGATAAGATAAGAAAAAACGGAATAAATGTATCCATCGATGATTTCGGTACAGGTTATTCTTCGCTTTCTCTTCTTAAAAAACTGAATGTTGACGTAATTAAGATAGATAAATCGTTTATTGACGGAATCGGTATCGGAGATAAGATGAACGAAAGCCTTGTAAAAAATATAATCCACATGATAAAAGACTTAGACCGTCATGTTATATGTGAAGGTGTTGAATCATGGACACAGGCTGAGTTTATAAAGAAACAGAATTGCAGAATGGTCCAGGGATATCTTTTTGATAAGCCGCTTCCGCATGATGAATTTGAGGAAAGACTTAAATCACCGGTTTATGATAAAAAATAATTATTATATTAATAAACAAAAGATTATTAAGTAATAAGTAGGTAAAAAAATGGACGTTATTTCAGTATTACAATTGCTTGGCGGAGTCGGACTCCAAAAAAGAAGATAAAAGAAAAGACAAGACAGAAATAAAGAAGAAAAAAATCGATAAAAACGGTGAAAAACAGTAATGTAAAAACAGGAGGGGGAAAATGGCGTATTATCAGGCACCGGAAGGCTATGAGCTTGATCATGCTTCCGGAATGTATTATATGCAACAGGGGTATTCGGCAGACAGCTACGGGAACAATGTTCCTGTTGTAAGCTGGTTTAATCCGAATACAGGTGAGTTTATTCAAAATTCAGAATTACCGGCTTATTTTGCACAGAACTGTCAGGGAATGCCGATGCAGCAAGGTTATATGGATCAGGGAATGCCGATGCAGCAAGGTTATATGCCGCAGAATTTTGCACCTGTCAGGCAGAAAACAGGAAATGGCGCTAAATGCTTTTTGATATTTATGCTTATATTAATTTTAGGTGCGGGACTTACTGTAGGAGGAATATTTATCGGAAAGGCACTTAATTCGTCCGATAAGAATTCGAGTGGAGAAACAACTACATCGGCAGATAGTGATTCGGATAAAGATAAGAATTCCGAATATGAGTATGCTGATACTTCGGAAACAACAACCGAAAAAAAGACTGAAACAACAACCGAGCAAAAAACGGAATCGACAACCGAACAAAAAACGGAATCGACAACCGAAAAAAAGACCGAAGCATCAACGGAAAAGACTGAAAGCACAACTTCCGAAGAAGCGGCCGGATTTAATCCATCGGAAGAAAATTACTTTATACAGGGAACATTCATTTCGGCTGACCCTAATCTTGCCGGAGGCTCTGAGTCGACACTTATATTTTATCCAAATGGTTCTTTCCATATGGATATTAATTTTGGTGAAGGCTTCTGCGGTTATGACGGAACGTATACTACGTCGAAGAAACAAAGTGAGATGGATGATATATACGTATATTTGACATTTGACTCTACAACAAACGGTATTCCTAAAAATGCCACCGTCGTTTTCACGGATACACCTGATTATTGTGAGTTTTTAACTGACGGTTTCGGATTAATCGGATACGGCGAACCACCTTACGGTTTTTACAGAAAATAGTATGCAGTCGAAAAATATAAAATTGTAACAAAAATAATATAAAAATGTAATAAAAATTGGCATAAAGACTTGAAAAATCTTGTGTAAACAAGTAAAATATAGGTAATCGCAAGAGCGATAATAATTTTTTTTTCGAAAGGATAGAGTGAATATGAACAAGGCAGAACTTATAGCAGCTATTGCAGAAGATGCAGGACTTTCAAAGAAGGATGCAGAGGCAGCAGTTAAGTCATTTGTAGAAGTAGTTTCATCAGAGCTTCAGAATGGTGGAAAAGTACAGTTAATCGGTTTCGGTACATTTGAGGTAGGAAAGAGAGCAGCAAGAACAGCTCGTAACCCTCAGACAGGCGAGACTATTAAGATTAAGGCAGCTAACGCTCCTAAGTTCAAGGCTGGTAAGGCATTAAAGGAACTTGTGAACACAAAGCCTTCAAAGAAAAAGAAGAAGTAAGATAATCTAAGATTATTCTTCAAATCCCACAGCGGAAGCTGTGGGATTTCTTCTGTAAAAATATATTGTCAATTCTATCAATGTTATGTAATAATCACTATAAAATAACAGATAAAGGATAAGCGGTTATGAATTTTTATTTTGCTCCCCTTGAAGGGATTACACGTTACATTTTCAGAAATGCATATGAGAAATACTACGGCGGAATGGATAAGTATTTCGCTCCTTTTATTTCACCTACGGATAACTGCTTTCTTACGCCTAAAAATATAAGAGAACTCTGTCCCGAAAATAATGATAAAATTACGCTTATACCCCAGATACTGACCAATAAGCCGGTAGCTTTTATCGGTGCTGCCAAAGAACTTAAATCGATGGGATATAATGAAATAAATCTGAATCTCGGTTGCCCTTCAGGTACGGTTTGCGTCAAAAGAAAGGGCGCGGGTCTTTTGTCGGAGTGGTATGAGCTTGAAAAGCTTCTTGACGGTATATTTGAATGGGCGGGAAATGAGAATGTAAAACTGTCCGTAAAAACAAGACTCGGAAGATTTGAGCCGGATGAGTTTTATGACATTCTTGAAATATATAATAAATATCCTATTCATGAGCTGATTATACATCCGAGGGTCGAAAAGGATTATTATAAGGGAGAGCCGCGCCTTGATTTTTATGAATATGCGGTAAAAAACAGTGATAATCCTGTGGTATATAACGGAAATTTGTTTACGCCCGAGGACATAAAAAAACATGACAATAAAGAATCGGTTATGCTCGGAAGAGGATTGTTATATAACCCGGAGCTTGCGGAGTGTTATAATTACATGTCGGCTCGTGATGAGGATACGGAAAGTAAGGAATCAACCGGCAATAATACGGAAAGTGCCGATTATGAATTTAACTTTAAACGTTTTTGGGATTTTCATGATGAAATATATCATAGTTATCAGGAACTAATGTCGGGTGATAAAAATGTTTTGTTTCATATGAAGGAGCTGTGGACTTATTGGAAGGCTTTGTATAATGATTGCGAAAGAGAGATAAAACATATTCTTAAATCAAAAAATTCCGGAGAGTATGAAGCGGCGCTCAGAATTCTTAAATAAAAGGGTAATGATTTTATGACGATGACAAAAGAACAATATAATGAAAAAATGAATAAATGTTATGTCCCGGAATCAACCGACGGAAAGGCAATCGATAAGAAGGCGGTTCTCGGAAACCGTAAAATTGAGAGCATATTCGTACCGTACGGAATAACGAATATCGGTGACTGGGCTTTTGCACATTGTATGAAACTTAAAGAAGTTTGGCTCCCTGATACGTTAACGGATATCGGAAGGGAAATATTTCAGGATGACAAAATACTTGACCGAATATATTTGTATTCAAAAAAAGAAAATGCCTTGGGACAAGCAGTTTCACAAGATGAGTATTATGTTTATGAGGAAGCGGCAGAGCTTACCGCCTATGCTGTAAAATGTTTCAAAAAAAGTGAATATATAAATAATACATTGCTTTTTGGACAGATGGTTTGCGGAGCTTTCGATGAAAAAAAAGGTTATGATCAGAAAAACAAATCCTGGCTTAACTGCTTTGATGAAGCACTTGCCGAATATATAAGCGAACCCGATGATGCGGGTTTTAACCCTTTTTTGGCGGGTGGAGAAGAAGATTATGAAGATCCGGAAAATGATATAGAATATTTTAAAACGAATCAAAGGATTAAAAAATGTGGTTTTCTATTTGCCAGACTAAAATTTGAGGATTGTATAAATAAGCAAAACATATCCGATGGTTCAAAAATATACGGTATTTATGAAGGATTTGACGAAAGGCTTGATTGTTTTACCGATTATATGAAAAATCATAAAGAGGAAGCGATAAGGTTTATAGCCGATAAAAAACAGGAAAGCTATAACTATCTGAAAATCTATGCTGAGCATGGGTTTATCGGCGAGACGGACATACAGAAACTTCTTGATAGATTCTCTGATGATGATTATATCGAGAGCAAGGCATATTTAATAAAATACAAAGATGAGAAGTTTGGAAATAAAGAAGTCTGGGATATGTTTAAAATATAGTAAAAATATATAAAAAACGCGATAAGTGCTCTTGAAAAAAAGATATATTGATTGTATAATTAATTTAACTATATCATCATATATTTATTGGGTTGAGTTTGCAGTGATATAGATTCTTTGAAAGGAGCGTGGTATTATGATCAGTCCATACGGAATGAGTAATAATTATTCAATACCTGTGTCAAATGTCGGCAGAGTTACACCTGTGTTTACCGGCAATACCGTTGACAGCTCCCGAAAAGTTGCACCTGTAGAATGCCAGACCTGTAAGAACAGACGTTATCAGGATGGTTCGGATGAGATGGTTTCCTTTAAGTCACCGGGACATATAAGTCCTGAGGAATCATATGCAAAGGTTATGTCTCATGAGCAGGAGCATGTTGCCAATGCAAGAGCAGAGGGCAGTAAAGATAATAAAGAATTGGTTTCGGTATCGGTTTCTTTAAAGACAGCAATTTGTCCTGAGTGCGGCAGAGCTTATATTGCCGGCGGAACGACAAATACTATGATGAAGACTACATATTCAAACGATTCTTACGGAAAAAATCAAAAAGCTTTTGAGGCGGAGGCAACAAAAGGAAACAGGATTGATTTTTCAATATAATTTTGTGTTGCAACATTAAGTGAAAGTGGTTATAATACCTAAAGTTAAAGTATTAAATAATACAGCATATTCATTGTATAATGAATGTGCTGTAATTTTTGGTTTTTTGGTAAATGTATTTTTAATATTATTGAGGTTTTGTTTATGGCTGAAAACGGTAAAAAAGACAGATTCATGGTGCAGGCCGCCATTCTTGCGGTAGCAGGATTTTTGTCAAGAATAATAGGTTTATTATATGCCGTACCTCTTTATCAGATAATAGGTGAGGAGGGTAACGGATATTATGCAACCGCATATGATATCTATTTTATGATACTTCTCATTTCCACATACAGTATACCTACGGCGATTTCAAAGGTTATTTCACAAAGACTTGCGGTGGACGAATATAAAAATGCAAATAAACTTTTTAAGTGTTCACTTATATATGTACTTATTGTGGGAAGCTTTACCGCTTTAATTACATTTGTTCTTGCGCCATCGTTGGTTGTAGATCAATCGGTCCTTTGTCTCAGGGTGATGGCACCTACCATATTTTTCTCGGGACTTCTTTCCGTGTTTAGGGGATATATGCAGGCACATAATACCATGGTTCCTACAGCGGTTTCACAGATTATAGAGCAGATTATGAATGCTGTTGTGAGTGTTGCCGCAGCATATATATTTACTATGCCTTTCAGAGGCGGTGTGGATGAGAGTAAGATTGCTACTCACGGAGCGGCAGGTAGTGCGCTCGGTACATTTGCCGGTGTTATAGCGGGTCTCGTGTTTATTTTATTTGTTTATATGCGCAGACGTTCGGATATTATTTCCAAAGTCAAAAATGATAAGAATCCGCACGAGGAAAGCTATCGTGATTTGTTCAAGGTAATCTTTCTTATGGTTACACCGGTTATTTTATCGACCTTTATATATAACGTAAGTACGACCTTTGATATGAAGATTTATTGGAGTGCAATCGCACATAAGAATATTTCGGTAAGAGATGCATCAAAGATTTACGGAATTTATTCAAGGCAGTTCCTTGTACTTATAAATCTTCCGATAGCAATCGCATCGGCGGTTTCTTCCGCACTTATCCCGGGTATTTCGGGTGCGTTCAGCAAAGGTGATCTGGAAGATGTACATTCAAGACTTAACAAGTCGGTTAAAACAACAATGCTTATTATGATACCGTCGGCTTTGGGTTTGGCAGTTCTTGCAGATCCTATAATGCAGCTTTTGTTCTCAGGTACGGATGAAAGAGCAGGATATGCACTTGTAGGTGGTTGTATATCTGTTGTATTTTATGCATTATCTACCGTTACAAACGGTGTGCTTCAGGCAATAGGAAAGGTTTCGGATCCGGTTATAAATGCTGCTATAGCTTTAGTGATTCATCTTGTTTTTGTTATTATAGGACTTAATTTAGTGCCTGCTCCTTATTGCCTTGCGATACTTGTTATAGGTTCGGTTGTTTATTCGCTTTTTATGGTTATACTGAATTCTCATTCGGTTAAAAAGCATCTAGGATATAAAATGGATAAAGATCTTGTGGTATACAGACCGCTTATAGCATCAGGCGTTATGGCAGCGGTTGCCTATGCACTTTATAAAATAGTTTATCACGTTTGTATTATAAAAATGCCGCAAAGAACCGCTATAGCAAACGGTGCGGCGCTTTTGGTATCGATTATTGTAGCAATGCTGGTATATGCTTTACTTATTTTAAGAATAGGCGGTTATACCGAGGAAGATCTTTTGGATATGCCTAAGGGAACACTTTTGGTAAAGATTGCAAAGAAGCTTAAATTTTTGAAATAATTTTGATTATAGGAAAAATCTATAATCGACTATAGCATTTATATAATTTTCAAATCGGTTATTGTAAGGTAATATTTTTTTGTCATACGACAGGGTATGAAAATATTAATGGATTAAATCCATAAAAAATTGGAGGTAGATACAATGAAAAGAATTTTGACTATACAGGATATCTCCTGTCTCGGAAGATGCTCGCTTACGGTTGCGCTTCCAATCATTTCGGCTACGGGTGTTGAGACCTGTATTATACCGACAGCAGTGCTTTCAACGCACACAATGTTCAGCAATTTTACATTTAAGGACTTACAGGATCAGATTGAGCCGATTACCGATCATTGGGTAAATGAGAAAATTACTTATGATGCTATTTATACCGGATATCTCGGCTCGATAGAGCAGATTGATATAGTTGCTCATGTATTTGAGAAGTTTAAGACAGATAATAATTTGATTATCGTTGACCCTGCCATGGCTGATAACGGAAAGCTTTATCCTGCATTTGATGAAGCATTTGCCAAGAAGATGGCAGAGCTTTGCGGTAAAGCTGATATAATTGTGCCAAACCTTACAGAGGCAGCATTTATGACCGGTAAGGAGTACAGAGAGACTCAGGATGAGGCTTACATCAAGGATATGCTTCTTGCACTTTCTGAGCTTGGTGCTCGTATAAGTGTACTTACAGGTGTTATGCTTGAAGAAGGAAAGATCGGTGTAATGGGATATGATAAGGAAACAAAGGAGTTCTTCCATTACTACAATACATTATACCCACTTTTCTCACATGGTACCGGAGATGTATTTGCAAGTACCTGCGTAGGAGCTCTTATGAACGGAAAGAGTATACCTGAGAGTTTTGCTGTAGCGGTTGATTATACAGGTGAGACCATAAGAGAAACCATGAATGATCCTGATAAGAAGGATTACGGCGTAAGTTTTGAGCTTGCTATTCCTTATCTTATCGAAAGACTTAAGAAGAACGTTTTGGACTAAGGTTGTTGATAGTATAAACACGGTTGTGAAAAGTGTCGGAGGAATAAATTGCTTATGAAATTAATCTCATGGAATGTAAACGGTTTAAGAGCGGTTATGTCCAAGAATTTTATGGAAGAGTTTGACAAACTTGATGCGGATTTTTTCTGTCTTCAGGAAACAAAGCTTCAGGAAGGTCAGATTGACTGGAATAAAGAAGGATATTTCGATTATTGGAATTATGCCGAGAAAAAAGGTTATTCCGGTACCGCTATATTTACAAAGCATGAGCCGATTTCGGTTACCTACGGAATAGGAATTGAGGAGCATGACCGCGAGGGAAGAGTTATTACTCTTGAGTATGATAAGTTTTATATGATTGTTGTTTATACACCTAATTCGCAAAATGAATTAAAACGTCTTGATTACCGTATGACATGGGAAGATGCATTCAGGGATTATCTTTTAAAACTTAAGTCAAAGAAGTCGGTAATTGTCTGCGGAGATATGAATGTGGCTCATAAGGAAATTGACCTTAAGAATCCAAAGACAAATCATCACAATGCCGGTTTTACGGATGAAGAAAGAAATAAGATGACCATACTTCTTGAGTCGGGATTTACGGATACTTTCAGATATCTTTATCCGGATCAAAAAGATATTTACTCATGGTGGTCTTACAGGTTTAAGGCACGTGAGAAAAATGCCGGATGGCGTATTGATTACTTCCTTGTATCCGATGATTTAAATGACAAGATTAAAGATGCGTCAATACATACGGAAATATTCGGTTCCGATCATTGTCCGGTCGAACTTGATATTGAAATTTAAATAAAACCCTCATATAATGATAAAGATGATTAAAAAGTCTGATTATTATATGAGGTTTTTTATTTTCGGAAAAATTATTTATTTACGGGAGGATAAAAATGTCAGAGTTAAAGAATTTCAGCGGCTATATCAGTAACAAAAAAGAACTTTCAAAGGAGCTTAATATACCGTTTGATGCCAAGGCTGACGAAAGCTATGTGAAGGCAGCCTATGACAAGTGGGGTGAGGAACTTGCATCGCATTTACAGGGTATGTTTGCTTTTATTATAAATGATGGCGATAAAACCGTATGTGCACGTGACCGTTTCGGAAACGAGTCCATGTACTATTATGTGGCTGAAGACAAGAGTGTTATATTCGGCCTTACGATTAATGATATTCTTGCTGATAAAGCATATACAAAGAAGCTTAACGAGCAGGCACTTGAGCTTTTCCTTACTTATTCGTATCTTCCGGGAAGCGATACGTTTTTTGAGGGTATAAAGAAGCTTATGCCGGGCTTTGTTTTGATTTATAACAATGCGGACAAGAGTCTTTCATTAAACAGATACTGGAAGCTTACATATAAGGGTGATAACTCAAAGAGTCCGGATGAATATGCGGAACTTGTTAACAGTACTTTAAATGAGCTTGTTGATGATTGGAAGATAGAAGGAGAACGTTACGGTAACTTCCTTTCTGGTGGTGTTGATTCGGCTTATCTTGCAGCGCTTACAAAGCCTAAGTATACATTTTCAACCGCTTATGACAATAAGGATTTTGATGAGTCAGGGCTTGCCGCAAAATCGGCAGAGTTTTTAGGTGCGGAACATATAAGAGTAAAGGTTACACCGGAAGATTATTTCAGTGTTGTGCCTGAAGCCATGAAGGCTATGGAGCAGCCTCTTGCAGATGCATCAACCATCGCTTTTTATCTTGCATGCAGGGGTGCTAAGGAGTATGTTGATGTTTGTTACTCGGGAGAGGGTGCGGACGAGCTCTTCTGCGGTTATCATGCATACGTAAGACGACTTGTTAATCTTAATAATCCTGACTATGCATCGGCACCGGTAGAGACTTATTATATAGGCAATACAAAGGTTATGAACGAAAAGGAAAAGAGTAAGCTTTTAAAGAATTACAAGGGTGATATTACACCGCTTGAGCTTGCAAGAAGCCTTTATGATTTTGATGAGAATACAGGCGATTTGACTAAGATGTGGCTTTGTGATTTAAATGTTTGGTTTGAAGGCGATATTATGTTAAATGCCGAGAAGATGAGTAAAGCTAACGGGCTTATGGCGAGAACTCCTTTCCTTGATTCAAGAATTTATGAGATTGCAGCGCAGATTCCTACGGATTATGAGGCAAGCCTTGAAGAGAGCAAGATTGTATTCCGTAAGGCAGCAAGTCGTATGATTCCTGATGAAGTTGCATTCAGAAAGAAGCTTGGTTTTGCTGTTCCGGTTCGTGTCTGGATGAGAGAAGAACCGTACATCAGCAGAATTAAAGATGCTTTCAACAGTGAGAATGCAGCTAAGTATTTTGATGTTAATCTTCTTAATGAGATGCTTACCGATGAATATCTTGACGGACCTGATAACTGGAGAAAAGTATGGTGTATTTACATCTTCCTTATCTGGTACGGAATTTACTTCTAAATTTTATTTTTCTGTTCATGTGATGAGACTTATCGCAGGGACGGGCTGTATGTATAAATAAATACTACCTTGACAACTTGTCATCTATTTGCCAAATCAGTATACTCGGATCTTGGTATTAGCACGAAACCAATAACTCGCTTCGCTCAGACAGATTGGTTTCTGAGCGAATACCTGCAATCCTTGTATCTGATTTGAAGCAAATCGGACAAATTGTTGTCAGGGTAGTATTTTTATACATGCAGCCCGCCCCATGATAAGCCTCATTCGCACAAAGTGCGAATAAAAGAAAGTCAAAATGTATAGAATTGTATTAGTATATTTTTGACGAGGCATTTGAATGGGAAAGGAAGTTAAGGATAGTCGTGTAAAGGGTAACGGATATATTTTTTATGTGTTACTCTTTTTCTTTAGTATGGCTGCTACGGGAGTTATCGGTAAGTCGTTAAATAACGGAAACAGGTATGAGATACGGTTTAGCGGTGGAGATGAAAGCAAAGATAGAGATACGGCGAAACTTGTTGAGGCTTCCGATGAGGATAAGCTTTATGAAACAAGGTCCGATGTTCCGTCTGTTAAAAAGTTTTTGCAGGCGGCACTTGAGCCTGTTGGGACAACGCTTTACGTGTACGGAGGGGGCTGGAATGAGGACGATTCGGGAGCGGGAACAGAAGCTCTTACGTGTGGAGTGAGTACGAGGTGGTATGAGTTTTTTAGGGAAAATGATAAGGATTATAATTTTGAAGATAGCAAGTATAGGATTCATGACGGTCTGGATTGTACCGGTTATGTAGGTTATGTGGTTTATCAATTGTTTAAGGATTCGTATTCGGATAAGGGATATGTATATCCGTCAAAGGATATGGTTTATAAATATGCGGATTTATTTGGTGGAACAGTGATAAATAAAGACAGTGTTATAAAATACTATCCGGGAGATATAATGGGAACCGACGGACATGTTTTTATCGTTATAGGAGAGTGCAGTGACGGAAGTTTGCTTTTTGTTCATGCGTCGCCACCTGTTGTTTCCGTTTGCGGAACAAAGACGAGGGATGGAAATCCTGACAGTGAAGCGGTTTTGCTTGCAAAAGAATATATGTCAAAATATTATCCCGAAAGTTATGAACGGTATGATACATGTATAAGAGATACGGATTTTCTTACCGATTATAATCAGATGCATTGGAGTCGCTCTGTGCTTTCCGATCCGGACGGTTATGACAGTATGACTCCGAAAGAAATAATGACAGACTTATTTGATGAACGGGATTAAGCATTATTTTATTTCATTTAGTTTTTCGGAAACTGTAAGCTCATCATATATTTGTAGATATTCGTCTTTTTTTAGTGAGACTATATAGTTCTTTGCATAATTTTTTTTGATTCCGTTTTTGTGTAAAATATCGGCAGCCTTATTATAAGCGATAGCAGCGTCAATCTCGGATTCATACCTTCCGATTATATGATTGCCGACTTTATGTATAATGGCGGTATATACGGACCTTCCGTTTTTTTCCTCCACTTGAACGCCTACATAGTTGTTTATCACTTTAATATTGGAATATCTGTAATCATATTTGTCATCGTTTACCATTACATAATCTCTACCGTAAACAGCGAAAGGTTTGATTCCGTATCTTCCGAGGATTTTATACTGGCTTCCGTAGTCACTTATAAAAAGATATCCACCACGCTGCTGTATTTTATGCGAAGCATAGAAGAATAAGTCATCACGGTCAAACTTTATTATGGTATCCGAATTAAGATAGTATTCAAAATAATTCTTTAGAAGATAAATAGGAGTTGCAAAATAAATCCCGTTATCGCGGAAATTGAGAAGGCAAATAAACTTATCATGAGCAAGCTTTGATTTTTTGCCGTAACTTTCTTTGGTTATACTTCCTTTTTTGTCATCTATTATTTTCTTTGCTTCATTATATGCCTGATTTGCATCCTTGGCATTGTCAAAGCTTCCCAAGCTGATGTGTTTGTTTTTGTAGGTCAATGAAGCACGATAGTAGGTTTCGCCGTTTTTCTTTTTTGCTGTATAAACACCGGTTTTACTTGCCATTCTTTTCTCCTTTTCTGCTTCGATAGTATACGAAGCTCATCATAAGGTGTCAGACGTCTTGTTCTTGCGGATTGTTAATAATATTTTGAATTATGTCGATAATATATATGAAATATGCGTACATGCTAATTGTAATATATAATTTGTAATTTATCAACAAATTCATTATGGCAATTTGTTTAATCTTACTAAAATAAAATAAAAATACTTGACCGAAAAGGGTAGTTGAATTATAATTTTCAATGATGCGCGATTTAACGATTTTGTAACATTTTTGAGAAGATTTACGCTGAGGTGATGTTATGAAGATTAGTTTTAGCAAGGCAAAAGAAAAAATAGCAGAAACCACAAAAGAGTTTGCTTCAAAATACTATAGAATTGTTGAAGCTGCGGTTGTTGTTGCCGCAATGGGAATACTGTCTGCCGTTACATTGGTAAACAGAGTCAATGAATCCAATCAATCGGTTGGTGTGATTATGTCATTGTCGGATGTATCTTCAGGAAAAAAGGCTTTCGCGGGTGCGACTTTTGAGGCAAAGGGCATTACCTATGTGGATATGGTTAATGTTAATTATGAAACGGAAGAACTTGCACAGCTTGAAAAAACCGAAAAGCAGGTAGACGACATATTGGCAGCAAGAAGTCAGGAAAGGAAAGATCAGGCAGCATTGGAAGCACTTACGGCAGAACATGCTTCCGCAGCCGATTATAATACATATGAGGAAACACCGGAACCGCAAACTGTTTTTGTTGCATCATCTCCGGTATATAATACTGAAATAACTTATGCCGATGAAAACGGCGAATATGAATACCTTGGTGAGTTTACTCTTACGGCATATTGTCCTTGTTCGATATGCTGCGGTAAGTGGAGTAATCCGGATAATCCTGTTACTGCAAGCGGAACTGTAGCGACAGCGGGTAGAACGATTGCTGCCGATACTTCAAGATATCCGTTCGGTACAAAGCTTATGATAAACGGACAGATTTATACCGTAGAAGATGTCGGTGGTGCGATAAAAGGAAATCATATAGATATTTACTTTAACACACATGAAGAAGCAAGAGCCTTTGCAAAGCAATACGGTTCTGTATATCTTGTAAAGTAATAAATTATAAACATAATGCGACTATTAAAGAGACGGGGTATGTTGCTGCCGTCTCTTTTACCATAAGAAAAGGAGAAAAAAGATGGAGCTTATTTATAAAAGCACAAGAAATTCCAATGAAACCGCAACTGCCTCAATGGCTATTTTGAAAGGACTTGCTGATGAAGGCGGATTGTTTGTTCCTGACAGCATTCCTGCATTTGATGTATCTTTGGAAGAGCTTTCAAAGATGGATTATCGTGAGGTTGCATATAATGTCATGAAGCTTATGCTTACCGACTTTACCGAGGAAGAATTAAGACATTGTATTAAAAGTGCTTATGATGATAAATTCGATACCAAGGAGATAGCTCCGCTTGTAAATAAGGCCGGAGCATATTATCTTGAACTCTTCCATGGTTCAACCATAGCATTTAAAGATATGGCACTTTCTATTTTGCCCTATCTTTTAAAAACGGCCGCAAAGAAAAACGGCGTTACCGAGGAGATAG
>JAFSZR010000131.1 GCA_017459135.1 Lachnospiraceae bacterium
CTCCACACAGAAAATGGGCGCGGGAACCAACGTGCAGGACAGACTGATTGCACTGCATAATTTAGACTGCCCGTGGAAACCAAGCGAGCTGGAGCGTGCGCCCGTAAAGGCGGCATAATGAATATACCTTTGGCAAGGTATTAGGATAGTATCTTATAGTCCTATCATCAACCGATTTACCTGTGAGGGAAACCAAGCATCAGGGAAAATAGCACGTCGGTAAAGCCATAAGTCAGCTAATTACCAAGCTGCGACTGAATGGGGAGATGAAAAGTTAGGTATGAGGATAAAGCCCATACTGGTTGAACGATAGTCCAAACGGTCTGTGTCGGGACTATGGCGTAAGGTAGTTATAAATCGCCATATCACAGCACTTGTGTTCCGCTGTTCAGGAGTACAAGCAAAGATAGGCTGTGACGTATATGCAATAAGTATAAAAGGATGGAAGTCGTATCCGACAACCTAACAAGCCAAATAGTTATTATGTTGCTAAACGGGGATTACCTAAGTCGAAACGCTTTGCTACAAAGCTATTAAGCATAGGCTTATGAATATTCGATATGGTAACGGAGCCTTCATAGTAGTCTGAGAGTGTTAACGGCACTTACACGGCGAAGGAAGGCAGTTTATAACATTAACATTATAGAAAGGAAAATGTGTGATACATTATGAGAAATCCTGAAAATGTGTTAATCAGTCTAACAAAACACAGTAATCAGAAAGATTACAAGTACGAGCGTTTATACCGTTTACTCTACAACGAGGAAATGTACCTAATCGCTTATCAAAACATTTATTCAAACGACGGAAGTATGACAAAAGGTACCGATAACCAAACGGTTGACGGTATGAGTATCGAAAGAATACGCAATATCATACTCTCGCTCAAAGATGAAAGTTACCAGCCAAAACCTGCAAGAAGAACCTATATTCCAAAGAGAAACGGAAAAATGCGCCCACTTGGTATTCCGTCTTTTGAGGATAAATTGCTTCAGGAAGTTATTAGAATGATTTTAGAAGCAATATACGAGGGCTATTTTGAATATACTTCCCACGGCTTTAGACCTAAGAGAAGTTGTCATACAGCACTTGATAGAATTCAAAAGACATTCACAGGCGTTAAGTGGTTTATTGAGGGAGACATCAAAGGATTCTTTGATAATATCAATCATAATACCCTGATTGGAATTTTAAGAGAACGCATTGATGACGAGAGATTTCTTAGGCTGATACGGAAATTCTTAAATGCAGGATATATTGAAAACTGGACTTTTCACAACACCTATTCAGGTACACCGCAGGGTGGAATTATCAGTCCGATACTTGCAAATGTTTACTTGGATAAATTTGATAAGTATGTAAATGAGTACGCCCAACAGTTTAGAAAAGGTAAACGGCGTATGCGCACTACTGAGTACCGCAAAAACGAAGTTGAACTAAGGAAAGCCAGAGCGACATTGGAAAATGCGAATGGCAAGTACGAAAGAGAAAATGCGATTGCACGAATCAGGCAGTTGGAAAAAGAGCGTGCGAATATTCCGCATAGCGACCCTATGGATAATAGCTACAAAAGGCTATTCTATGTCAGATATGCTGATGATTGGCTTTGCGGAGTTATTGGCTCCAAAGAGGACTGTAGAAAAATAAAGGAAGATTTTAAGAACTTCCTTTTAGAAAAGCTACAGTTAGAACTTTCGGAAGAAAAGACGCTCATCACCAACGCTCAAAAGAGTGCAAAATTTCTCAGTTATGAAATCAGAGTACGTCATAGTAACCTGACCAAGAGAGATAAAGCAGGCAGGCTTGTACGCAATTATACAGGCAGAATTGTTTTAGAAGTCTCAAACGACACAATCAAAAAACACTTGATTGACACAGGTGCTATGAAACTAACCTACCATAATGGCAAAGAAATCTGGAAGCCAAAGGCTATATACAGACTAAAAGACTGTGATGATTTAGAAATTCTCGACTACTATAACAGTATGATACGAGGATTTTATAACTACTATTGCATAGCCAATAACAGTTCAATTATCAACAGTTACAAGTACATTATGGAGTATAGTATGTACAAAACCTATGGCACTAAATATAGAACGTCAATTAAGAAAATTATTGCTAAATACAGATTTGGTAAGGATTTTGCAATAAAATTCAAAACCGCCAAAGGTATTGAACGTGTGAGATTGTTCTATAATCAAGGTTTCAAACGACAAGAAAAAGCATTTCTCCCTAATGAGGACTCCGTTCCGAACAGTATCAAATACTTTAGCAGTACAAACTTAATTGATAGGTTGAAAGCAGGACAATGTGAAGTATGCGGGAAATCTGATACTCCCATAGAAATTCATCACGTTCATAAGCTCAAAGACCTTCAAGGAAAATCTTTCTGGGAAATGCTTATGATAGCAAAAAAGCGCAAGACGTTAGCCTTGTGCAGAAGCTGTCACAAGAAATTACACTGTGGACAGTTAGACTGAGTTTATAAATGGAGAGCCGTGTACATCGAGAGGTGTAAGCACGGTTCGGGGGCGAGTACTTGGAAACCTACCATAGTAATATGGCAAGGCGCTGGGTACTTAGCCTACAGCGTTCGGGAAGAATCATCCGTCAGGGCAATGAAAACAGTGACGTTCATATCTACAGATATGTAACGGAACAGACCTTTGACAGCTATTTGTATCAGCTTGTAGAGGGTAAACAGAA
>JAFSZR010000132.1 GCA_017459135.1 Lachnospiraceae bacterium
CATACAAGAGAATGTTTCGTTGTACTTGAAGACGGAGCGGATGCAGCTAAGGTTGAGCAGGAAATCAAGACTATGCCAAACTACTTTGCGGATTATGATACAACGGTTCATTTTATCAGCGAGGAAGAATTAAAGGCTAACCACAGCGGAATACCTCATGGAGGTTTTGTTATCCGTTCGGGAAGAACAGGCTGGAATCTTGAGAACAAGCATGTAATCGAATACAGCTTAAAGCTTGATTCAAATCCTGAATTTACATCTTCTGTACTTGTGGCATATGCAAGAGCAGCTTATCGCCTTAATAAGGAAGGTCAGTCGGGATGTAAGACTGTATTTGATATAGCACCGGCATACCTTACTTCGATGAGCGGAGAGGAAATAAGAGCACATCTTCTTTAAAGGAGGTTGTTGAATGGAAAATTACGAGGATATTGAAAATATTATCGAGCTTTTGGATAGTAAGATGGGTGCCGACGGAATAAACCGTATAAATCTCCAGATGTCGGAGGATATGGACAGCGGAGAGGTGGCAGAAAGATATCACCACGGAAGATGTGATGTCGGAAGCCCATGGGCAACCGGAAGCATAAGAAATGAATCCTTATGTGATTTGTAAAAAGCTGCCGCGCTTAAGCGCGGCAGCTTTTTTAATTCATTTTACAGTTTTTGTCTAGACAAGGTGCTGCTTTGTCAAATGCTGAATTGAATGCATAGAAGTTCTTTGAGTCAAGCTTATCGAGTATGAGTCTTATGCTCTCTCCGAATCTCTGGAAGTGTACGATTTCACGAGCGCGAAGAAATTTAATCGGCTCATACACATCCGGATAATCCTTGCATAGGCGAAGAATATTGTCATAGGTTGAGCGGGCCTTTTGCTCGGCTGCAAGGTCTTCGTAAAGGTCGGTTAACGGATCGCCTTTACTTTGGAATTCACAGGCATTAAACGGTACGCCGCCCGCAGCCTGAGGCCATATACCTGCCGTATGGTCAATATAATATTTGTCAAAGCCGGAGGCTTTTATTTCTTCCATTGACAGATCCTTTGTGAGCTGATAGATAATGGTTCCGACTATTTCAAGGTGTCCGAGTTCTTCGGTACCTATATCATTTAACGTCGCCATACATTCCTTATACGGCATGGAATATCTTTGAGACAGGTAACGCATCGAAGCGCCCATCTCACCGTCCGGTCCGCCGTACTGGCTTATGATCGCCTGTGCCAGTTTGGCATTTGTTTCCTTTATATTTACAGGACATTGAAGTCTTTTTTCATATACCCACATTTAACAACAACACTCTCCTTCCCATGGCCAGGGTTTGTTTACCCAGTCCCAATAATTGTTTACATTTACATCGTATCTTGATATGGGACCGTACATTGAAGTGTACTCCTTAAGAGCTTTTTCCCGAAGTGCCTTATAATGATTATATTCATCGATACCGTTGCGGCAGTCCGGGTGTGTATTAAGGTAAAGTGTTATGTCATCAAGCATAAATGATGTCTGATTAATAAAATTAAATAATTCTTTTTTACTCATTTTTGTCATGACTATTTCCCCCTTACTCCGCAGAATATTTTGTTTAGTCCCGGAAATGCGGTACCCTCGCATATGGCTGTCGATGGTTTATACATTTCTTCCCATTGCTGCATGGGAACATAAGCCATGGCTATCGGCATAGCATTAAGATTTAAAAATTCGTCAAAACAATCAAAATCTTTATTTGGGTTGTAACCCTGATTGCGATTGGTGTTGCAATTTGTATTGGCACGCTGATTCATGTTGCGATTCATGTTTTGTCCTGTACCGCAACCACTGCGTCCGTATGGTCTGAATGAGTCCAATAATAATACCTCCGATTATATGAATTAATCCTATATAGGGGAATTCATAGTTTTATTTATTCCATTTTATGTGGTTTGATTATCTTGTGTTACAGGAAGTGTTAAAAATATGTAGAGTTTTTAGTCGTGAAGTTGTATAATAACATATATTTTTATTATTATTATTACAAGCTAAGGGGTACTTAAAATGAGAAAGACAAAAATAGTATGTACAATCGGACCGGCAAGTGAATCGGAGGAAATGCTTAAGACTCTGTGCCTTGCGGGAATGAATGTTGCAAGACTTAATTTCTCTCACGGAACACATGAGGAACATCTTGCAAGAATAAAAATGATTAAGAAAGTCAGAGAAGAACTCGGACTTCCTATAGCAATTATGCTTGATACAAAGGGACCTGAATATAGGATAGGAACTTTTGCTGACGGAAAGATTAATCTTTCCGAGGGAGACGAATTTGTTTTTACCACAGATCAGATTGTCGGAGATACGAGCAAGGTTTCCGTAAGCTACGCGGGACTTGCGGATGAGCTTTCTGTCGGAGATACAATTCTTTTAAATAACGGGCTTATGACCTTTGAGGTTACCGGAATATCAGGTGCTGATATCAGCACCAGGGTTATCATAGGCGGTGAACTTTCAAACAGAAAGAGTATGGCTTTTCCGGGAAAACACATACACCAGCAATATCTTTCCGAGCAGGACAAAAAAGATATAATATTCGGAATAGAAAACGGTGTTGATTTTATTGCCTGTTCCTTTGTTTCGGTTAAGCAGGATCTTATGGATATTCATGAACTGCTTGACAGTTATGATGCAAAAAATATAGAGCTTATCGCCAAGATTGAGAACCAGTCGGGATTTGATAATATTGAAGAGATATGTGAGGCTTGCGACGGTATTATGGTTGCAAGAGGTGATATGGGTGTTGAAATATCCATAGAGCAGCTTCCTGCAATTCAGAAAAAGCTTATAACCAAGTGTCGTATGCTGGGTAAGAGAGTAATAACCGCTACTGAGATGCTTGAGTCAATGATACATAATCCTCGTCCTACCAGAGCTGAGGCAACGGATGTTGCAAATGCTGTTTATGACGGAACAAGCGCAGTTATGCTTTCGGGTGAAACGGCTGCTGGAAGCTACCCTGTTGAGACGGTTAGAACTATGGCTAAGATATGCGAAGCTACGGAGCAAAATATTAATTACAGGAAGAGATTCTATAACGCTGATGTAGAAATTAGAAGTGATATAGATGCCATTTCACATTCGACCTGCGGTATGGCAATTGACGTAGGGGCAAAATGTATAGTGGCATGTACTCTTTCAGGTGTAACGGCACGTATGGTATCCCGTTTCAGATCGCCGGTTGATATAATCGGACTTACAACTGATGAGACAACATGGCGTAAACTGGCACTTTCATGGGGTGTAACACCTGAGATGTGTGAAACATTTCCGTCAACAGAAGTACTTTTCTACAGTGCTAAAAAAGTTGCGCAAAGTAGTTTGTCACTTGATAAGGGAGATAAGATAGTTATTACCGGAGGTGTTTCGGGTATTTCCGGAGGAACCAACCTTATCAAAATTGATGAGATATAAATATTTAATTTGCAAAAAGAGACCGATTGTTTCGGTCTTTTTTTGTGGTAAAACCTGTGTTTTTGTGTTATAATCCAATATGGGTTTTTAGAAATATACCGATTATGGTTTATGCAAAAGATAACTGGTTTAATGTAGAAGGGGACGGTGATTTTGTGGCACTTGAATATGCTGAAAATATTGTAGACTTGTCAGCAAACCTGATAGCACTCTTGTTCTGCCTTTTTCAATTTATAAATCATAAAAATAAAAGCTTGATTTATGCAACCGTTATTTTTGTTTGCGGAATGATGAGTTGCTACTATTGGTCTGTTTATCTTCTCGTTATGGGAGAAACTCCGGATGTCTCCAATTTGTTTACTTATTTCGGATGGAATACAGCATATATAGTATTTCTTCTGCTGGTTCTCAGTTTGAAGACGAAAGAAGAAAAGCGATATTTTCATGTGCTGATGCTTATACCGATACCGCTTAATATATGGCAGTTTTCTTTGTATATTCCTTTCGGAGGAGTCGGAAACAGCGCATATCAGGTACTTATGCTGACAATTATAGCAATTCTTTGTATCCAGGGCCTGTGTTGGCATCATAAGCATAAGAAGGAAATTGAAGACAGACGTAACATTCTTGTTTACGTGGCTATTTTTTTGCATACGGCTCTTTCTTTCGGAATGTGGACAACGTCATGCTATGATGCGCCTATAGGAAACTTATATTATCCGTTTTCAATACTTAACAGTTTGAATCTGTTATTCTTCTCATTTGCAATTGTATATTCTTCCGGTTCTAAAGAAAGCAAAGCAAAGGATAAACTCGGATTAAGATATCGTGCCATACTTAAAGGCATGTATCTTTTGGTTGCGGTTGTTTGTATAGCCGGAGGTTTCCTGTTCAGTAAATGGATGAAGAGTATAGTGGTATCCGGGATTGATGAGACATCGGAGACAGGATTATACAATATTATTACGGTAGTGCTGTTTATTATTTCGCTTGTTTTGGTTGCCTTCGCCGTAATGATTATCTTTGTAGTCGGACTTATCGAAAAAGTAATAGAAAACAATGAACTTCGTGATGCACGAATAAATGCGGAACGTTCTAATGATGCAAAAAGCGAGTTTCTTGCAAATATGTCACATGAGATTCGTACACCTATTAATGCCATTCTTGGGATGAATGAGATCGTCTTAAGAGAAAGCCTTCAGGGAAGGGATAACCTTCCGGTTGCAAGAAGTGAAATCAGCGAAGTTTTCGGAGATATCTGCAAGTACTCAAACAACATAGAGAGTGCAGGTCACAGTCTTTTGGCTATCATAAACGATATTCTTGATTTTTCAAAGATTGAAGCGGGAAAACTTGAGATTACCGAGACGGATTATAAATTAAGCTCTGTCATAAATGATGTGAGCAATATGATTATTTTTAAGGCAAAAGCCAGAAATCTTGAATTTATAGTTGATGTGGATAAAACGCTTCCGGATTGCCTCTACGGAGACGAAGTAAGGGTTCGTCAGATTATTACAAATCTTTTGAACAATGCTGTTAAGTATACAGATAAGGGCAGCATTAAATTAACCATACAACATGATATCAATGATATTCTTGATGAAGAGCAGATTATTCATCTTGTCATTGATGTTCAGGATACGGGAATCGGAATCAAAGAAGAGGATCTCGGAAAGCTGTTTGCCAAATTCGAGAGAATTGATCTTGAGAGAAACAATACGGTTGAAGGTACAGGCCTCGGACTTGCCATTACCCAAAAACTTCTTGAAACCATGGGCGGAAGTATTTATGTGGAAAGTACGTATGGAGAGGGCTCAACGTTTTCTGCTATTCTTCCTCAAAAGATTGTATCACGTGAACCGGTTGGTGATTTCCGTGAAAAGCTGGAAAACAGTGTCAAGAGTGCCAAGGTAAGAAACGGGGAGTTTACGGCAGAGGATGCACATATATTAATTGTCGATGATACGGATATGAACCTCAAGGTTGCCGCCGGTCTGTTAAGAAATACAAAGATTTCCATTGATACGGCAACAAGCGGTGAAGAATCACTTTTGTTTACAGAAAAGAATGCTTATGATGTTATACTTATGGATCAGCGTATGCCGTCCATGAACGGTACGGAAGCATTGCATCACATAAGAAATCAGAAAAGCGGATTAAATCGAAATACACCTATAATATGTCTTACCGCAGATGCTGTAAGTGGTGCGAGAGAAAAGTACATAGCGGAAGGATTTACCGATTATCTTACGAAGCCTATAAACGGTACTTCACTTGAGAATATTTTACTTAAATATATTCCTAAGGAAAAAATACTGGAAAGAAAAGATGAAAAAGGAAATAATGACCAAGAAGGTTTGGCAATAAAGTTTGATGACTATGATGTCCTTGAGGAAGTAGGTGTAGATACAGATACCGGTCTTTCGTATTGTAATAATGATTCTGCATTTTATAAAACAATACTTAATGAGTATTATCAAAAAGCTTATAAAAAGATTCATGATATACAAAAGTATTGTGATGAGGAAGACTGGAAGAATTATGCCATACTCGTTCATGCGTTGAAAAGTTCATCCAAAACCATAGGAGCAATCGGATTGTCCGAGATTGCCGCAAGGATGGAACAGGCTGCTAATAATAATGATAAAGACAGTATTATGTCGGAAAATGAGATAATGCTTCACGAATATAACAGGACCATAGACGCTGTTGCAATCGTTCTCGGAAAGGCCCCGAGACAGGATAAAGCGACAAATCAAAACGATTATGAAAATTCGGATGATGAAGAGGATGACGAATTGTTTGTGTTTACTCCGGATGATAATTAGTTGATTGTCGAAAAAACATATATATTAATAATGCTTTACATATAACAAAAAGGTGAAAACAGATGAGAAACGAATTGATAAGCGTAGGTAAAAAAACATATTACTACGCTGGCTTGTATAAAATCGGCTTATATATGCTTAGTGAGACGGAAGTTTGTCTTATAGATACGGGAATAGATGAGGAAATTGCCATAAAGCTCGACAGGCTGATAGAAGAAAGAGGCTGGAAAGTAGGACTTATAATCAATACACATTATCATGCGGATCATTGCGGAGGCAATCATTATTTTCAAAGTAAATACAAATGTAAAATATATGCAAGCAAGATAAATGCGGCTCTGATTTCAAATTATGATATATGTCCCGCTATTGTCTGGGGCGCTACACCTTTAAATGTTCTTTTGGATCATTATTATTATACCAATTCAACCGATGCTGAGGATATAGAAAAAGCAAAGCTTCCGGAGGGGATTGAACTTCTTGAACTTCCCGGACATGCCATTTCCATGCTTGCTGTGTGGACCGATGACGATGTTATATTTTTGGGCGATGCTCTTGTCGGTGTGGATGTTTTAAAAAAAGAAGCTATTACTTATGTATATGAACTTGGGGATTATCTTGCAAGTCTTAGTGAAGTTGAAGGACTTGAAGCAAAGCTTTATATACCTTATCATTCCGAACCGGTAAGGGATATACGTGAGCTTGTCAGGATTAATCGTGAAAATGTTATGGACAACCTGAAGAGAATAAAAGCTATATGCAAAACACCGAGACATTTTGATGATATAGTAAGAGAATTCTTTAACGATATAGATATGGAACTTACACTTTATAAATACAACGTAAAGGGCGGTATAATTAAGACATATCTTACATATCTGCATAACATGGGTGAGATGGAAACGGAATGTATGGATAATTACCTGATGTGGCAGACTATCAGCAGATAGATAATGAATTAAAAAATACAAAATAAAGGCTCATGATTATTGAGCGATAAGGATAAAAATGGACGCAAAAAAAATACGAAACAATATAATAAAATGGATTATAATACTTGCACTTCTTGCATTCGGTTTTATAAAAAACAGAAAGTTCATGCATGAGTCGTTTATTGAAGTTAAAAATACACCGGTAAAGGTTCTTGTTATGTGCTTTATACTTGCCAATCTCTTTTTTGTGGCAGAGGGAGCGATTATAAGTTGTATGACAAAACAGGACGGTAAAAAAAGACTTTCACTTTGGAATGGCATAAGCTGTACCTATATGTGTGCATTTTACAGGCTTGCCACTCTCGGAAGCGGAAACGGTATAGCGCAGGTTTATTATTATAATACCAGGGGTATTGATGTAAGTGAAGGAACCGGCATGGCGATAACACAGTATACATTCCAGAAGATTACCATAGGTATACTTGGAATAGTGTCTTATATTTTACTTGCCGCAAGAGGAAATAAAGAGCTGCTCAAATATTCATGGTTTATGCTTGCCGGAGTTTTTGTTATCAGTTTTATTTGCGTTTTTCTTTTTATGATAACCGTATCAAAAACTATATCAAAGTTCGTTGTATTTCTTGCAAGAAAAATCGTTAAAAAAGAAAGCAAATTATATAAGAAGATAGATAAGATGGAGTCTGCTATAAATGCGCTTCAAACACAGGGCAGAATAATGTGGCATGATAAGAAGCTGTTTTTTACCGTGGTTGTTTTGAATGTGCTGAAGTTTGCATGCTGGTATCTTATACCGGGTGTGATATTCTCGAAGAATTTCGGACTTAATCCTTTTATGTGTATGGCTCTTATGGCAGTCTGCAACATGCTTGGTTGTGTTATGGTTGCACCGTCCGGTATCGGAACACTTGATTTTGTATTTGCACTTTTGTTTGCAACGGTTGTTGAAAGCGGTAAAGCCGTCGCCGCAGCCATTGTTATTTACAGATTTTTTACATGGGTTGTTCCGTTTGTTATAGGACTTATACCTGCTGCATTTTTGAACAATAAAAAGGACTACGGAGGAAAAGACATTGGATAAATGGATAGTTCTCGGAATCGAAAAAACAGATGACGAGGATATGATAAAATCAGCATACAGAAAAAAGCTTGCTTCGGTAAATCCCGAAGATGATTCCGAGGGCTTTATGGAGCTTAGAAAAGCTTATGAAGATGCAATATATGAAATAAAACATAAGAACGAAACAAAAGAAAACGATGATGCCGATTCAGAAGAAAAAAATTCTTCAAAAGATAAGCTTACTAAAAAAATCAGTGATATATATAATGACTTTTCAAAAAGAGTGGATCCAAAAGAGTGGACAACGCTTCTTTCATCCGATGATTTCGTATCGCTTGAAACCTGTGAAGAAGCAAAGGATAAGCTTCTTTCTTTTTTGATAGACAATTTTCGTCTGCCGCAGGAGATATGGAAGCTTATATCCGATGAGTTTGATTTGGAAGCTGGAAAGGAAGAGCTTCTGAAAAAATATCCGTCGGATTTCGTTGACTATATGATAGATGCGGCAAAATACAGAAACTACGTAAATTATAATTTGTTTTATGAAGAAAGCAATTTTAAAAATGTTGATAAATTCATTGAGTCTTATTTTGATTTAAAGGGATTAATCAGAAATCAGGAAATGACGGAGGCAGACATAGAAAAACAAGAGGCACTTGTTGAAGCTATGGAAAAACTGGAAGTCGGACATCCTTATTTTGATATGTTGAAACTCTTTTGTGAGTTAAACGTAATTCGTTTTATGGATAAAGCCGGGGACGATTTATTTATTAAGGAATGTGAATCACGTCTTCAAACAGCTGAGGAGTTACTTGAGGATTATCCCGATGATTTTTATATGCTTATATATTGTGGAGACCTTGCCGATGCCGGAAGAGATTATAAAACCGCCGAGAAGCATTATAGAAAAGCATATGAACAGAATGAAAAGGATTATCTGGCTTCTCATAAGCTTGCCGGAATTCTTTATTCGCTTGAAGAATATAAGGATGCTGAAGAAATATATATAGATTTGATTTCTGCAAATGAAAGTGATTATGTGGCGCATAACGGACTTACCGAATGTAATAAAAGACTTGTGGAAGTATACGGTGAAAAGCTTAAAGATGAACCTGATAATACAGAGTATAAGCTGGAAATTTCATGGGCGTACTACAGAGTGGGCGAATTAAAGAGTGCTATAGAAATGCTTACATCGTTTAAACCGGATGAGCTTAACTGTCAGTATTTTAATTTACTCGGACGATGCCTTTTCTATGAAAAAGAATATGATAAGGCAATGAC
>JAFSZR010000133.1 GCA_017459135.1 Lachnospiraceae bacterium
GGCTGTCAAGAAAGCCCCTGTTAAGGAAGAAGCAAAAAGCGAAGCCCCGGTTAAAGAAGAAGTAAAAGTTGAAAGTGCTAAGCAGGAAACTGTTAAAAAAGAGGAAAAGGCTGAAGCTTTACCTAAAAATGAATCATCACAAAAAGAAGTATCAAGAGATGATAGCGTAAGAAAAGTGCCAAGGGATGCACGTGGTGACAGACCCGAAAGAACAGACAGACCGGACCGACCTGTAAGAGACAGAGGTGAAAGACCTGATAGAGATGGAAGACCTGTAAGAGACAGAAGCGACAGACCTGACAGAGATGGAAGACCTGTAAGAGACGGAAGACCTGTAAGAGACAGAGGTGAAAGACCTGACAGAGACGGAAGACCTATGAGAGATAGAGGTGACAGGCCTGACAGAGACGGAAGACCTTCAAGAGACGGAAGAGACAGAGATTCAAGAGACAGACAGGATTTTGACGGTTCACAAAGAAGACCTTCTTCATCGAGAAGAGACTTTTCAAGAAGTGAGAGTGTTGAAGAAGAACCATTAAGAAAAGAATCAAGAAAAGACAGAGAAAAGAGTAAGGAAAGAGACAGAGAAAAAGAAAGAGAAAGAGACAACAGAGACAGAGACAGAGAAAAAGATTTTGACAGAGAAAGACCGGGCAAGAAAGACAATAAGAAAAAAGACGGTAAGAAGGCTGAGCCGCCTAAGAAGGAAGCTCCTAAGAAGCAGGAGCCTGTTGAACCTGTAATTAAGTCAATCAAGTTCCCTGAGGTTCTTACAGTAAGTGAACTTGCTTCAAAGATTAAGGTACCTGTTGCTCAGCTTATAAAGAAGCTTTTTATGGCAGGAAAGCTTTATAATGTTAATTCGGATCTTTCATTTGATGAGGCTGCCGATATTGCTCTTGAGTATAATTACATAGCTGAAGAGGAAGAAAAGGTAGACGTTATAGAAGAGCTTTTGAAGGAAGAAGAAGAGGATGAGTCACTTATGACTCCGAGACCTCCTGTAGTCTGTGTTATGGGACACGTTGACCACGGTAAAACTTCACTCCTTGATGCTATAAGACATTCGGACGTAACCGCAGGCGAGGCCGGTGGTATTACACAGCACATCGGTGCATCTGTTGTAAAGATAAACGGTCAGAGAATTACATTCCTTGATACACCGGGACATGAGGCATTTACCGCCATGCGTATGCGTGGTGCACAGTCAACGGATATTGCAATCCTTGTTGTTGCTGCTGATGACGGTGTTATGCCACAGACAGTTGAGGCTATTAACCATGCCAAGGCTGCCGGAATCGAAATAATTGTTGCTATCAACAAGATTGATAAGGAAAGTGCAAATATTGACAGAGTTAAGCAGGAGCTTATGGAGTACGAGCTTGTTCCTGAGGATTGGGGCGGTTCTACAGTATTCTGCCCTGTTTCGGCACATACTAAGGAAGGTATCGATAATCTTCTTGAAATGATTATTCTTACCGCTGAGGTTCTTGAGCTTAAGGCTAACAAGAACAGAAGCGCAAGAGGTATTGTTATAGAGGCTCAGCTTGATAAGGGACGCGGTTCCGTTGCAACCGTACTTGTTCAAAAGGGTACACTTAAGGTTGGAGATTATGTTGCAGTCGGTGCTGTTCACGGTAAAGTAAGAGCCATGTTCGACGATAAGCACAGAAGCGTTAAGGAAGCTCTTCCTTCAACACCTGTTGAGATACTCGGTTTGAACGGTGTACCTGAGTCGGGCGAAATATTTATGACTACAGCAAACGAAAAAGAGGCAAGACAGATTTCTGATGCATTTATCGACAGAGGTAAGGAAAGACTTATCGCAGATACCAAGTCAAGAATGTCTCTTGATGATCTTTACAATAAGATTCAGGAAGGTAATGTTAAGGATCTTAATCTTATCATCAAAGCTGACGTTCAGGGTTCTGTTGAGGCCGTTAAGGCAAGTCTTCTTAAGCTTTCAAATGAAGAGGTTGCCGTTAAATGTATTCACTCGGGTGTTGGTGCAATCAATGAATCCGACGTAATACTTGCTTCAGCTTCAAATGCCATTATTATCGGATTTAACATAAGACCTGATAATCAGGCTAAGGATGTGGCTGAAAGGGAAAAGGTTGATATAAGATTATACAGAGTTATTTATAATGCCATTGAAGATATCGAGTCGGCTATGAAGGGTATGCTTGATCCTATTTACGAGGAGAAGGTAATCGGTCATGCTGAGGTAAGACAGACTTACAAGGCTTCGGGTATCGGTACTATTGCAGGTTCTTATGTACTTGACGGTGTAATTCAAAGAAATGCAACAGTTAGAGTTTCACGTGAGGGTGAGCAGATATTTGAAGGGCCTCTTGCTTCACTTAAGAGATTTAAGGATGATGCCAAAGAGGTTAAGTCGGGCTTTGAGTGTGGTATTGTACTTGAAGGCTTCAACGATATCAAGGTTGAAGACCAGATAGAGGCATATATTATGGTAGAGGTGCCAAGATAATATGAAGAAATCAAGTCACAAAAATCAAAGAATTAACGGAGAAGTTCAAAGAGAACTCAGCCGTATTATAAGCATGGAAATAAAGGATCCGCGTATTAATCCGATGACATCCGTAACGGATGTTATCGTTACGCCCGACCTTAAATTCTGCAAAGCATTTATAAGTGTTCTCGGTGATGAGGAGTCCGCCAAGGCAACATTTGAAGGACTTAACAGTGCAAGCGGTTATATAAGACGTGAGCTTGCAAGAAGCATCAATTTAAGAAATACGCCGGAGCTTATATTTGTAATGGATAATTCCATAGAATACGGCATAACTATGTCTAAGAAAATCGATGAGGTAATCGGCAAAAACGATGAAGCCTCATCCGGGGATGAGTTAAACGGAGAAGAAGATGAATAAGCTTATTGGAAAAATTGAAGAGTCAGACAGCATTGCCATATTTGGACACTATAATCCTGACGGGGATTGTGTCGGTTCATGTCTTGGCTTGTGGAATTATATAAGTGATAATTATCCAAAGAAAAATGTAAAGGTTTATCTGCAGCCTATTATGGAAAAATTCAGATTTTTAAAAGGTGCGGATAAAATAATAAATAAACCTGATGATGCGGTATATGAATTGGGAATATCCGTAGATTGCGGAGACACGGCAAGACATGCGGATTTCGGAGCTATATTTAAAAGTTGCGATTATACCATGTGTTTTGACCATCATTTAAGCAATGAAGGATTCGGGGATTTCTTCCATTGCGAGCCTGATTCTTCGTCATGCTGTGAGGTTTTATATAATTTCCTTGATTATGATAAGATTTCCAAAGATTGTGCCGAAGCGCTTTATCTTGGAATTGTTCATGATACGGGCTGTTTTAAATTCCCTTCAACTTCTGAGCAGACCATGAATATTGCCGGAAAACTCATAACTAAGGGAGTTAACAGCCAATTTATAATTGATGAAACATTTTTCAAGGTTACGTATAATCAGAACAGGCTTACCGGAAGAACTTTGCATGATGCAAAGCTTCTTATGGATGGTAAGGTTATATTTTCATATATTACAAAGGAAATATTCGACGAATACAATACCTGTAAAGACGATACTGACGGAATTATCGATAAGCTTCGTGTAACCGAGGGAGTTGAGGTTGCTATACTCGCATACCAAAAGGGAGAAGATTTATTTAAGTTCAGTCTTCGTTCCGTAAGATATGTTGATGTAAGCGAGATTGCCGTTGCCATGGGCGGTGGCGGACATATCAGAGCTTCGGGTTTTGATGCGAAGGGAAAATTAGAGGATAGCCTTAATCGTATACTTAAACTTGTTTCGGAACAAATGGAGAAATATAATTGATAGATGGAATAATTAATGTCTACAAGGAAAAGGATTATACTTCCTTCGATGTGGTTGCAAAGCTAAGAGGGATACTCAGACAAAAGAAAATCGGTCATACGGGCACGCTTGATCCGATGGCCGAGGGTGTTCTAATAGTATGCCTTGGCAAGGCAACCAAACTTGTGGATTTACTTGTAACAAGCACAAAGGAATATATAGCTTCCATGCAACTTGGAATTGATACGGACACAGAGGATATAACAGGTAAGGTTTTGAATGAAAGTGATTCGTGGAAGATGCTTGACGATAAAGAAATAACCGATGCGGTTAAGAGTTTTATCGGTAAATATGAACAGCTTCCGCCTATGTATTCGGCTATAAAAAAAGACGGTAAGAAGCTTTATGAATATGCCCGTCAGGGAGTAGAGATAGAGCGAGAAAAACGTCCTGTTGAAATAATATCCATCAGTGATATCGAGATTAAAAAGCCTTATGTTCATTTTAGTGTCAAGTGCTCAAAAGGAACATATATAAGAAGTCTGTGCCGTGATATAGGACAAAAACTCGGTTGCGGTGCTGCCATGTCGTCACTTTTAAGAAACGAACTTCATGGAATGTATGCGAAAGATGCATATAAATTAAACGAGATAGAACTTTTGAGAGATGATAATGCGCTTGATAAATGTATTGTTCCTATGGATATATTGCTAAATGAATATAAACGGCTTGATGTAAAACCGACTGCATCAAAGCTTTTATCAAACGGAAACAAGCTTAATGCGGATAGTTTTTTAATGCAGGTTACGGTTGATGATGAAATTGAACCGGATGAACTTTTTAGGGTTTATGATAATAATCTGCTTTTGGCTTTATACAGATTTAACGCCGAAGAAGAAATGTTTGTACCGTATAAGATGTTTTTATAATGTTTGATTCTTATATAATAACTATTTTATTACATCCAGAGGTTTTTTGCTGTGAAGATAGTAGCATATGATAATGTAAAACTGAATAATACTGCGGTTGCACTCGGAAAATTTGAGGGTGTACACAAGGGTCATATGCTTTTAATAAACAAAATCACCGGGTTATCGAATAATAAAAAATCCGATAACATCAAAAGCGATGATGTTAAAAGTGTTATTTTCACAATTAATATGCCTGAGGACAGCGTTATAAATCTTGATAACGAAAGATATGAATTGTTTGAATCGTGCGGTATAGATTATGTTTGTGAATGTCCTTTTGACGAAAGAATATCAAAGCTTTCACCCGAAGATTTCATAAAAAACATCCTTGTCGGAAGACTTGGGGCTTCTTATGTGGTTGTAGGTGAGGATTTTGGATTCGGATATAGAAGAGCGGGAAATGTTGAAACCTTAAAGAAATATTCAAAGGAATATAATTATGAGGTTGTCGTTTTTGAAAAGCTTATGATTGAGGACAGTATAGTCAGTTCTTCCGCCATAAGGGAACTATTGGATAAAGGCGAAGTAAAATTAGTTGCTGATTATATGGGAAGACCTTATTCTGTTGCGGGTGATGTTTCGGAAGGAAAGAAACTCGGAAGAACCATAGGCTTTCCCACGGTAAATATTATTCCGGATAAGAAAAAGAAGCTTCCGCTTCCGGGTGCTTATGAAACAAGAGTTAAGATAGGCAAGGATTCGAAGGTATATAAAGGTATTACAAATGTCGGAAATAATCCGACGGTTAATTCCGGTGCGGATGCATTGGTTGAGACTCATCTGCTTGATTTTGACGAGGATTTATACGGAAAGCATATTCAGGTTGATTTTATAAGATTTATAAGACCTGAAATCAAATTTAAAAGTATAGAAGAATTAAAAAATCAGCTTTTAATTGATAAAGCGAGTGTTGTTTAAGTTATTTTATATAATTGAATCTTTTTTTGCATCAGTAGCTCAGTGGATAGAGCAATGGCCTCCGGAGCCATGTGCGTAGGTTCGATTCCTATCTGGTGCATTTTGCTCTGTGGTTTGTGATTTAATGGAGGAATAATATGTTTAAAAGAAAAAAGACATATCTTGATAAAATAGATTTTGATGTGTTTGAAGATGATCAGCCGGAAGATTTTGATCTTTTCAGCAAAAATAATACAGAATCCATGGATGAAAATGAATCCGTTGAGGATGTCGAGGCAGAAGTTGAAGAAGTCGAGGATGAGACGGATGCCCGTGTAGAGGAAGAAGCCGAAGAGGAGGATTCCGACGATGATGAAGTGACAGATTCCAAAGAAGTTGATGAAGAGTCTGAAGAAGAGACTGATGATAATGACGAAGACTCTGATTCGGAAGATGAAAATAACGAGAAAATCGGCTTTACATATGATGACTTTTACAATATTGATAAAGAAATAAAGGATAAGAAGAAAGACAAAGAAGGCAAAAAAAGCGGTGATAAGATTGTTTGGTTTGCTCTTTTGTGGATAGTATTATTCAGTGCGGGTGTATTTGTATTTTTGTATTTCCAGACGGATTTGTTTAAAAAGAAAAAAGCAGCAACAACTGAAGAAACTA
>JAFSZR010000134.1 GCA_017459135.1 Lachnospiraceae bacterium
AACATTTTCTTGGCATAATTCGGATAATGTCCCCTTACATGTATATCCGTGAAGAAATATCTCATATGCATTTCTTCATTTGCAAGCATAACATCCGACGGCTTACACGAAAACGGATATATAGGTGTCATGGCAAGCATACATCCAATCTTAAAATCAGGATTGATCTTATGTCCTTCCTTTACCGCTAGAGCACTTGCCACAAGCTCATTATGAGCACATCGATACATTATTTCCTCAGGATTCTCAAACTCCGATGCCTTAAAGCCCGAATTAAGCCATCCCGGCATATCTATCTGATAATGCATCTGGTTATTTATCTCATTAAATGTCATCCAGTACTTGACCTTATTCTTATATCTTTCAAAACAGGTTACTGCATATTTCACAAAGAAATCAATGAGTTTTCTGTTTGTCCATCCACCGTATTTTTTTGCAAGATTAAGAGGCATCTCAAAATGACTTAATGTAATTACCGGTTCAATTCCGTACTTTAACAATTCGTCAAATAAATCGTCGTAAAACTTAAGTCCGGCCTCATTAGGTATTTCATCATCTCCGTTAGGAAATATTCTTGTCCACGCTATACTTGTTCTAAAGCACTTAAAGCCCATTTCGGCAAAAAGCGCAACATCTTCCTTATATCTGTGATAAAAATCTATCGCTCTTTGATTAGGATAATATTCCCCTTCTTCAACGGTATCGGTTATTCTTCTCGGTGTATCAACAGAACCTCCGGTAAATACATCGACAACGCTCATACCCTTACCGTCTTCGTTCCATGCACCTTCAAGCTGATGAGCCGCAACGGCTCCGCCCCATAAAAAATCTTTGTCAAGCATATAACCCCTCCTTATAAACGTACAATATTTATCCGTGTGTGCTGTCCGTAAGGTAGTTAAACAACGCGCCTATGAGATTGGCATCATTATAATACTTCGCTACCACAACATTAGGCTTCGGCTTGTATTCTTCCTTCGGTCCGTTAGGATTCTGAGCATCGAATTCATCAATACTCTTTTTTATGTATTCCAGAAGAAGAGGCTGTTTACTGATTCCTCCGCCTATTGCAATCTTATCAAAATCAAGCATAACATTTATGTTATAAAGACCTATGGCCATTCGATCCGTATACTTTTTAAGTCCTTTAAGCACGGCTTCTTCACCATTGTTGGCTCTTTCAAATACTTTGATACCATCCAGATCCTCGGGATTTTCTCCCGTAAACTCAGCTACATATCTGATAAGAGCTCTCGAGCCTCCCGAAAATCCCCAATAGTTATCAAAATCATCCGTGTTTTCGGTTGTCATACATAAATAACTGTATTCTCCGGCCGAGAAATGATTTCCGGTATATAGATTTCCGTTTATTATGATACCTCCGCCGACAGCGGTTCCCAAAACGACCACCGCTCCGTTATCGACATCGGACAGACTTCCCTTCCAGTACTCGGCAAGTGCCGCACATTTTCCGTCATTTTCAACCGAAACAGGCAATCCGTATTTATCGCTTAATTCGTCAACCATATATGAACCTGCAAGATAAGTTAACCATCCCGCGGTTATGCAATATCCTTTTTTCTTGTCTATCATACCGGGCATGCTTATGGCTATTCCCTTAACCTCGTCGATATACTTTGAAATAATACCATCAAGAACATCCATAAACATTTCTTTTGTACTTACGTCAGGCTGCGGACTCGGAACCTTATCCTTTTCCAGAATATCCGCATTCTCATCCATAATTGCATATTTTAAAAATGTTCCGCCCCAATCAAATACCAGATATTTTTCCATACCGTTCTCCTTTTTTTATCAAACATAAAAAGTCTGTTTGTCCCCACACAACTACTTTTTACACTGCCTGCTTTTCAGCTTCATATGCGGCTCTTACTGCTTTTGCAAGCTGATCTCCGCAAGAAGTTCCCTTAAGACCGCACTGAACACCGCTAAGCATCCCCTCAATGTAATCAACAGTCTGACCGTCCACCAGCTTTGATATAGACTTAAGATTTCCGTTACAACCTCCGACAAATGAAACGTTATGCACCTTATCATCGTCAAGATCAAGCTTTATAAGCTGTGAACATGTACCGCTTGTTTTATATTCATAATGAAACATAAGTATCACTCCTTATCATTTTTATGAAAACATAAGCTTAGATTAAAGCTCAAGTTTTAAAAGCTCATCGATATTATCAATAGCATAAGTATAATTCTCGACCGCACCAAAGCCGTATTTGGCAAAGATAAAATCTATTCCGGCAAACGCGGCAGCATCGGCATCACCCTGAGTATCACCGACATAAACCGCACTTTTAATATTATTTTTTTCCATAACAAGTTTTATGTTTTCACCCTTTGAAACAGGATTATCTCCCCAATTTCTGATATCGGTAAAATAATCCCAAAGCCCGTGAGCATTAAGGAAGGATTCGATATATCCCGCCTGACCGTTACTTACTATGAAAAGTCTGTGCTTTTCACAAAGCTTTTTAAGTGTTTCTTCAAGCTTCGGATACGGATTTCCTCCATGTTCGTTAAGATATTCGTTTTCAACCTCACAACATCTTTCCAGAACTTCTTTCTTTTTTTTGCTTGAAAGATTCGGAAATAGTATGTCTGTAATGGTATCCATCGGCTTTCCGAATACACTCTGGAGTAATTCCTCCGTAATAGTAAAATCCTTTAATTCTTCAAACTCTTTAATTGCTTCTTTCCATGATATAATGATATTGTCGGTTGCGTCCCAAAGCGTTCCGTCAAGATCAAACATCAATGCTTCGTATTTCATATATTAACCGAATACTCTCTTGAGTACTTCGTCCTCTCTTAAAATTTTCTTAGCAAGCTCCCTGTGTTCTTCCTCATGAAGATAGGTATGTCTGTGCGGCTTTATCGAAGGTGCCATATCTATTGCCTTTTCATAATC
>JAFSZR010000135.1 GCA_017459135.1 Lachnospiraceae bacterium
GTCAATCATTTTTCTTTTTTCTTCATTTGAGATTATGTTGGAATTATCAAGCTTATATGCTGTTTTGACAATCCAGAAATATATAGAATGGAATGTACCGAATCTTACATAATAATTACGTCCCTTTGTCATAGCCTTAAATCGCTGCTCCATCTCATTTGCCGCAGCTCTTGTAAATGTTATGACAAGGATATCCGAAGGTGAAACACCCGCAGATTCTATCAAATATTTTATTCTTCCTGTAATGACTGCTGTCTTTCCGGAACCCGGCCCTGCTATAACCATGCACGGTCCGTCAACATGCCTTATGGCACGCTCCTGTTCCTTACTGTAATTCATATTTTTTCTCCTAATAAAAATACCCAATTATTTCCAAAACAAGGACATAATTGGGTATAAATATATTTTACGCATTTGCTCCGCAGCACTTCTTAAACTTCTTACCGCTTCCACATGGACAAGGATCGTTACGTCCAACCTTCGGAGGCTTAACTACTGTTTTTGAAGACTTCTGAATCTTATATAACTCTTTACGCTTATCCTCAGTGAAGATTTTATCCCACTGTTCAAGTGTATAAAGCCACTCTGCATTACATCCTACCATATTCATATAAAGCTTCTCTGCGTCAAATAAAAGTGAAACCACGCTGTCCTCGGTTATATTGTCAACGTCATTTGACTTTACAAGACTCTCATCTATTCCGTCAAGGAATCCAACCATAAGTTCAAGCGGCATATCATACTTTTCCGCAAGCTCTTTAACGGTTCCCTTTACTTCTTTCTTTGGCTCTGCCAAAAGCTGCTCATATACAGCCTTTTCTCTCTGAAAATAATCAAGCCAGAACTTTTTTCCTTCCGGTGTATTGTCATCAAGTCCGTATGCGTGATCACGCCATTCCTTTAATAAACTCATTTCTATCTCCTCTATTGTTTAAAAAATTGCTTACCTGCTTTATCATGTAGCCAAAGCATAGTATATCAAAAATATGTTTTATTTTCAATATTTTATTTGTCGTCATTTGGTGCTTCACCTTGGTCTTTATTACCCGAACCGTTTAATATCTTACCGAACCACAGGGCAATGTACATCAAAAACGGCACCGCTATGGTAAGCGCCAGAAAAGGCATAAATAATTTGCTGCCCATAATTCCGGTTACAAATGTAGCTATAATAAGTCCCGCAATTATTATAAGACATATCCATGCGATAATCCTTGAAAGCTTTCTTTTTGACAACATGGACAAATATTCAATATTTTCCTGCCTTACATCTTTAATTTTATATTCTTTGTCTTCAGCCATGACATTACCTTTTCTTTCTTTTTAATACTATTCATATCTTAATGCATCTATCGGATTAAGGTTTGCCGCCTTAATGGACGGAATAAGTCCAAATACGATACCGATAACCATCGAAAAAATAACCGATACGGCTATCGCTGCTCCGCTTATGGCAACCGGTGTCTTTGCTACATCCGCAATAATATATGCAAGACCGATACCCGCGCCTACACCTATAAGTCCGCCAAGGCTTGTAAGAACTGCTGCCTCGGTCAGAAACTGTCCGAGTATTACACTCTTTCTTGCACCCAGCGCTTTCTTAAGTCCTATCTCTCTCGTTCTTTCCGTTACGGATACAAGCATTATGTTCATAACGCCTATACCACCGACTATAAGAGAAATACTTGCAATCCAGATAAGCTGTTGGCTTGTGGATGCACTGACCTCCTGAAGTGCCTTAGCCTTTTCAAGCAAATCCTCACTTCTGTATTTCAACGTGGATGACATATTTTCTTCACCCGAATCTTCACCCATATTGTTCATACCGGATTTATTTGCACCAATATAATCATTTAATATATCCGCTGTCTTTTTTCCTGCCCTTGTCATATCCTCGGTCTGTCTCGGCGTAACCGCTACATTATAAGGCTCATCATATCCAAAGAGCATAGGCCAGATGGTATCAATTACAAAAATCTTTCCGGATATATCTGTTCCGTAATAAGTATACCAGTCGGCAATGGATTCAACCTTAGGACTGAACGAATCCTGCTGCATAACAACACCTATTACAACATATGCATCATTATTTATTATAACCGTTTTATCTATTATATCCTTTTCTCCGGCAAAAAGCGTATCTGCGGATACAGCATCAAGAATAACAAATTTGTTATGTTTTTTTCTGTCACTTTCGGTAAAAAGTCTTCCGTACTTTACGCTATATCCCATAACACTAAAATAATCTTCATCCACACCGACTATGGTAGCGTCATTGATGGTATTGTCATTATAGGTTATTCCACTGTAAAGTGAACCTACTCTGAATGCCGTTACTGCTGTTACTTCTTTAAGCTCAACAATATCCTTCTTTAAATCCATATCAAAAGCTTTAAGGCTGTTACCTCCGCTGCCGCTTCCCGAACGGTAAACCCATTCCCCCTGATAAAGTTCGACCTTAACAACATTTGTTCCCGAACCGACAAGGTTTTCCTTAATCTGTTCACTTGTTCCCTTTATTGTTGAAACTATGGCAATTATTGAAGCAATTCCTATTATTATACCAAGCATGGTAAGAAAGGAACGCATCTTATGTGCCCAGATTCCCTGAAAAGATAATCTTATATTTTCTATCATATCTTTATTCCTTCCTTTCTTTTAATAGTATAAGCTTTCAATGTCTTCATTATGTTTGGTCTTTATGCCCTCTTCAACATTGCTTGCATACGGAAATGCCAGATAATCATCCATGGATACACCCGACTTAACTTCTATCAGCTCACCCCACATAATTTTTCCGGTTTTAACATAAACCTTCTTAAGCTTACCTTTATCTTCTTTCATAACATAATAATTATCATTGTCTCTCTTTACGAAAGCCAAAGGAAGGTACATGGAAGAGTCGCTTTCTTCTTCATTGTTATGCAGAGTTATTTCCATATACATGCCCTGCTCAAGATCTTCGGCATCCTCTATCGTAATAACAATAGGATAATAGGTCTGGGTTACCCCACCGCCGTAGTATCCGCCGCTGCTTGACGGAATAAGCGTTTTTTCGGTTACGGTTCCGCTATAATACATACTTGTATCGTAACAATAAAGCTCAACGGAATCTCCCAATGATACTTTATTAAGTGACATTTCTCCGATTGTTGCTTTAACCGTGTAACCGGAAGTACCGCTTAATACTATCATTGCTGTATTATCGGCAAGAGCTGTTTCCTCATCTACGGCTGTCTTTACTACTCCGTCAAAATTGGCAACGACCTGTCCCGAGGAAAGCTGATACTCCATTATCTCATACTCAACCTGCTCAAGCTGGTATTTTGTATTAAGAGATTTAATCTCATTCTGCTTTTCCTTTATAGCCTTATTTAATTCGTCTCTTGTATATGTTATTTGAAAATCTTCCTCAGATAAATCCTCAGGAATTTCTTCCTGGTTTTCATTTACATTTTCCTGAACCGGTGCTTCGGTATTGGTTTCGGCCGGTAAAGCATCTGTCGAAGTGCTTATAGGATTTTCTTCCGTTGTTTCCTCTGTTGTAGGTTCCGGTTCCGGCTGAGGCATATCCTCTACGGGAACAATCTTATGCAACTCTTCAAGTTCTCTTTCGGCAACCAGGACATCTGTCCTTGCTATCTCAACTTCTGTCTTTTTTGTTTGAAGAGAAAGGCTCTGAGCTGTCGTATCATATTCGATAATTACATCTCCTGCTTTAACCATATCTCCTTCTTTTACAAAGACTTCTTTAATCTTCTGAGATTTAATCGGATAAATCTTCTGTTCCATGTTGACGGAAACATTACCGCTTATTGTGCTGTCATTTCCAAACCAGCTTCCGTCCTGACCGAGCATACTTACCGGATAAACATCTATTGTTTTACTGCTGGCATTTTTCTTTTTAAGAAAATGCAATATAATAACAACTACTCCTATAACTATAAGAGATATTATCAATCCTATGATTATCTTTTTTTTGGTACTCATTGCTCCACCTCCTGTCCGCTTACTTCATCTACGTCAGGAGTATATAACTCATCTTCACTTTCCTGCTCGGATACGTTACCGTTTATTCTGTTACCGAAAGCATCAACAAGCTCTCCGTCGATTATTTTAACCATTCTGTCCGCATAACCTGCAATCTCATCAGAGTGAGTTATCATTATTATGGTTGTTCCGCGCTCATGAAGCTCCCTGAAAAGCTTCATAACCTGAATTCCCGATTTTGAATCAAGTGCTCCGGTAGGCTCATCCGCAAGAAGAATCTTCGGCTGATTAACCATAGCTCTGGCTATCGCAACTCTCTGCTTCTGACCACCGGAAAGCTGAGTTGGTTTAAAATTTACTCTTTCCGAAAGACCGACCATATCAAGAGCTTCAAGACACATCTTCTTTCTGTCTCTTTTCGGCACCTTTGCATAAAGCAAAGGAAGTGCTACATTTTCAAGTGCCGACTGTCTCGGCATAAGATTAAATGTCTGAAATACAAAGCCTATCTGCTTATTTCTGACAAATGAAAGTTCCTTGTCTTTAAGGTTATTTATCTCCTGCCCGTCCAGCATATAGGTTCCGGAAGTAGGCTTGTCTATACAGCCTATGATATTCATAAGCGTAGACTTACCCGAGCCGGATGGACCCATTATGGCAAGGTATTCTCCTTCTTCTACGGAAAGATTAATATCTTTCAAAACAGGGACTTCCATATTGCCTTGAATATAATTTTTATAAATATTTTTTATTTCAAGTAACATTATTGTGCCCCCTCTTCACCAGAGCCAGTATCCTCTGATACATCTTCTTCCGGAGAATTTTCCACCTCTCCGTCAGATCCCGTAGCCACTCCATCCAAATATATTATATTTCCCTCTTCGTCATAGGAAATCATATTTCCGTTTTCATCATACATATTTCCTTCGTCATCAAATTTGATAAGGTTTCCATTTGCGTCATACATGATTACATTACCATCCTCATCATACATGACTTCGCCGTCTCCTCCGCCTTCTTCCATGCCCTCATTACCGTAATCTTCATACTGCACAACATCTTCATAATTTCTGGTGGTTTTCATACCTTCTTTGATTCTGTCCTCCGGATATGCAATATAATCTTCATTTGAGAGACCTGAAACTATTAAATATATCATAAGTTCCTCATCATATTCTCCCAGTTCAACTTTTCTTTTTTCTATTCTGCCTTTTGAGTCTTCAGCCCATACATAAGCATTTCCGTCTTCCTGTATAATATAAAACTCACTTAACCATACTCCTTCTTTGACATCTCCCTGACCGTAATCAGGTTCGATATATACATGCTCACCGAGTATGAGTCCATCCATATTGTCAAGTGTTACATAGAACGGATAATTGCTTGCCGATTCCGATCCACCGCCATCATAATATCCGCTATTATTATTTGATTCGGTATGCTCAAGGTCTATGCTTTGAATGGTTCCTTTCCATGAAAGTGTATCATCCAATCTTGAATGTACAATAACGGAATCACCCTTTGACATACTTCTTACGTTCATCTCACTGGCTGTACCTTTAATTCTGTACTCACCGTTTGCCATGATTGTTATGTAAGCCTTATCGTCGTTTGAGCTGCTATAGCTGCTATAGCCGTAATCCGAATCCGAACCAAAATCATCGGAAGATCCGCCTCCGGTTGCCACTGACTCATTTATCTCTTTAACAACACCGTCCATAGGTGAAACAACCTTGTTATTATCAATTGCAGCCTGCTGTCTGTCTATCTCAAGCTGCTTTGAACTTGCATCATAATTAGATTGATTAACCTGTGCCTGAAGATTTTGAA
>JAFSZR010000136.1 GCA_017459135.1 Lachnospiraceae bacterium
AAGAAGAATATATAAGCGGTGTTAAGGCTGTTATTGTTATCGGTGGAGACGGTACAATGCTTAGAGCGGCAGCAGGTATAGGAGATAATAATATTCCGCTTTTGGGAATAAATCTCGGCACTGTCGGTTTTCTTACGGAGGTTGAAGTTTCCAACCTGTATGAAGCTTTGGACAGGCTTATGTCGGGTGATTACAGTATTGAAAAGCGTATGATGATTGAGGGAACGCTTAAAGGCAGGAAGTTTAACGCATTAAATGATGTGGTTATTACAAGAGCGGGTTTTTCACGTATAATCGGATTAAATATATTTGTAAATAATGAACTTCTGGATACTTATGAGGCGGACGGTGTAATTGTTGCTACACCTACAGGTTCTACGGGTTACAATCTTTCTGCGGGAGGTCCTATAGTAAGTCCGAAATCCAATGCTATCGTGGTTACCCCGATTTCGCCGCATTCACTTTCGACAAAAAGTATAGTGTTTGACAGTGAGGATGAGATTAAAATCGAGATAGTTAAAAAGAGAAAAACTCAGGAAACCGAGGCAATAGTTTCCTTTGACGGAAGCAATAACGAGGAGCTTTCGGCCGGTGATATAATCGTCGTAAAGAAAGCCGCAAAGCATATAGAACTTGTTAAGCTTTATGATTTGAATTTTTATCGTGTTTTAAGGGACAAGATTGGAGGTTAGTTTTTATGAAGCGTAATCGCCAAGAAGTAATAAAAAATATTATTTCCGCAAATAATGTGGAAACACAGGAAGAACTGCTTAATCTTCTTATAAAAGAAGGTTTTAATACAACACAAGCTACCATATCAAGAGATATAAAGGAGCTTAATTTAAAAAAGGTTACATATGACGGCGGAAGAAAAAAGTATTCAATAAGCAATAATTCGCCGGATACCGATGTGAAAGACGATGCATCATACAGTCAGGTTCTAAAAAACAGTATTGTTTCTATGGAACACTCGGAAAACATTATTGTTATTAAGACTGTTTCAGGTATGGCTATGGCTGTCGGTGCTTCGGTGGACAGATTAAAGATTGATGAAATAATGGGATGCATAGCCGGAGATGATACCTTATTCCTTGCCATAAGAGATAAGAATATGGCTGAAAAGGTTATTGGAGAAATAAAAGATGTTATTAAACTTGCACATTAAAAATATAGCTTTAATTGATGATTTGGATATAGGCTTTGAAGACGGTCTTAATATTCTAACCGGTGAAACCGGTGCAGGTAAATCTATAATAATTGGTTCACTGGGGATTTGTCTCGGTGAAAAGTTCAATAAGGATTTACTCAGAAATCAGGATGAAGACGGACTTGTCGAGCTTATATTTACGATTGAAAATGAAGAAATCGAAAAAAAACTGGCTGTTTTTGATGTTGTTCCCGATGAAGATAACCAGATTCTTATTTCAAGAAGAGTCAATAAATCGGGAAGAACCGTTAACAGAATAAATGATGTTTCGGTAACGACTTCAAAAATAAGAGAAACTGCAGAGCTTTTGATTGATTTGCATGCTCAGCATGAGCAACAGACTTTGCTTAAGAAAAACAGACATCTTGAAATTCTTGATAAATTCGGAAAAGAAAAGATAAATGCACGTAAGCAGAAAGTTTCCGAGGCGTATAAGAATTATTGCGAGCTAAAAGAAAAACTTGATTCCATGAATATTTCCGTGGAAGAACGTTTGAAGAAAAAGGATTTTCTTACATACAGGATTAACGAGATTGAGTCGGCTTCACTTAAGAAGGGTGAAGATGAAGAATTGGAAAGGCTTTATAAAAAAGCAGTCAATTCAAAAGATATACTCGGTGCGGCGGATGAAATATATAAAATAACGGGTTATGATAATCAAAGATCTGCGGCAAACGAGATATCACATGCGTTAATTACGATGAAAAAGCTTTCCGAACTTGATGGAGAACTGTCGGATTCTTATAATATTCTTCAGGATATAGACGGACTTCTTAATGACTTTAACAGGGATTTTTCCGATTATATGAAGAGTATGGAATTTGACGAGGCAGAGTTTTTACGCATAGAGGAAAGACTGAATCTGATTAATTCTTTAAAAGCAAAATACGGTTCCGATATTAAAGATATTTTATCAAGTCTTGATGAATTAAAAAAAGAAATGGAAGAACTTAATCAATATGATCAAAGACTTGAGGAAGTAAAAAATAATTTGGATAAGGCAAAAGAAGAGCTTGAAAGCGAAAGTAATGTCTTGTCGGAAATAAGAAAAGAATATGCAAAGAAATTATGCGAACTTATAGAAGAGGCCTTGAAAGAACTTAATTTTATGACGGTTTCATTTGATATGGAATTTAAGAAGCTTGACAGTTATTCCGAAAACGGAAACGATGATGCTTATTTTATGCTATCAACGAATGTGGGTGAACCGATGAGGCCGCTTTATGAAATAGCATCGGGTGGTGAACTTTCGAGAGTTATGCTTGCCGTAAAGGCATGCCTTGCAAATGAGGATGATACGCCAACTCTTGTTTTTGATGAAATTGATGTGGGCATAAGCGGTGCAACGGCACAAAAAGTAGCGGAAAAAATGTCCGTAATAAGTCGAAACCATCAGGTTATATGCATTACACATCTTCCGCAGATAGCAGCTATGGCGGATTATCATTATGTAATAAACAAAGAAGTGGAAAATAATAAGACCGTTACAAAAATCAGGAAACTTAATAAGTCGGAAGAGATTGACGAGCTTGCAAGAATAATCGGTGGTTTTGATATTACCGATGCCATCTTAACGAGTGCAAAGCAGATGAAAGGATTGGCAGACAGAACAAAATTATACTGATTATAAAAAATAATATAATTAATACTAAAAGTACATGTGAAATATCATGTACTTTTTATTTTTATACATGAAAGAATGTTTGAAAAAGAGATAATTATTCGGATATATACAAAAAAGAGGAGAATGGATATGAAACATAGAAAAAGAAATTCTTACAGGACAGTGTTGCTTTTGTTATTGATATTTGTTCTGTCAGTATTAAATATAGTAATAAACGGATATTATTTTGAAAAAAATATGGATTCCGGACGGATAGATATTTCCGATGTATCCATGGCCAATGCAGATAATGTCAAAGAAGAAAACTCAATAATAAAGAAGCAGGTTATGCCGTCGGGTGTACCGATCGGAATATATGTTAAAACCAAGGGTGTTATGGTTGTGGATACGGGAATTGTAACCGGAATGGATGGTGAGCTTTATTCACCGTGTAAAGATATATTGCAAAGCGGAGATTATGTTGTCGGAATTGACGGTGTTAAGACGGATGATAAGAAAAGTCTTGTCGAAACAGTCGAAAGATGTGAAGGTAAATCGGTAATGCTTGAGGTTTTAAGAAATGATGAATGTATTTGTGTTGAAGTGCAACCTGTCAAAAATTCGGAAGGCAAATACAAACTTGGCCTTTGGGTAAAAGATGATATATCAGGTATCGGTACATTGACATATGTTGATGAGAATTCTTTCGGAGCTCTCGGACATAGTATAAATGATAATGATACGGGGAAGATATTTAATATATCCGACGGAGCAATATATAATACAAATCTGGTCAATATTGTAAAACCTGACGGGAAGAGCCCCGGAAGGCTTGAGGGTGTTATAGATTATTCTTCATCAAATGTAATAGGAAGAGTAACGGGTAATACCGAATACGGTATTTCGGGTTTTCTGGTAAATAATGCGGAAACAGAAAAGCTTGGCAGTGGGTGGATGGAAGTAGCTTCGAAGGAGGAAGTAAAGGAGGGAGCGGCATATATTATTTCTTCGGTAAGAGGAAAACCTGAATATTATGAAATAAATATTACTAAAGTTAACTATGATGAGTCATACGGAAATAAGAGTCTGGAAATCGAAATAACCGATCCGCGACTTATTTCGATTACCGACGGTATAGTTCAGGGCATGAGCGGAACTCCGATTGTTCAGAATAATCGACTTGTAGGTGCAATAACCCACGTTTTTGTTAATGATTCGACTAAAGGTTACGGCGTTTTTATTGAATATATGCTTAAAAAAAATGACTGAAAATGTTGTCGGTTTTTACTGTCATAACTTGCGTGTGATAGGGGCTTGTCCTTCCATAAACCTATAACTATAATCACAGGTAATAAAAAATGTTGAAAGGAAGGATATTATGAAAAACAGAGTATTAATCATTAAGCATGATACAAGAAGTTCGCTTGACATAAGAAAAAAATTGGAGCATAGAAGCGATATAGAAATAGTGGGAGTTGTAAATGATGGAAAAAACGCCGTGTCTTCCATTAAGAATAACTCACCTGATATTATAGTTTTGGATTTACTGCTTCCTAATGTAGACGGAATTGCGGTTATGGACGAGATAAATCAAACGGCAAATAAAAAGTATAAATTTATGGTAATCGGTAATGAAAGTCAGATTAAGTTTGTTGAAGCGTCATACAGAACCGGATTTCAAAATATTTTGGTATATATTATTGACGAGAATATAAAAGAATTGGACATTTACAATGAAATAATCAATTTATCAAAATCCAATGCCAAAGATATAGTTATAATATCGGATGAAGAAAAAGAAGGAGAAGCCAGGGACCGACTTGAGGTTATGGTTACGGAGATTATACATGAAATCGGGGTTCCGGCACATATTAAGGGATACCAATATCTAAGAACATCGATTATTATGTCGGTAAATGATATGGAAATGTTAAATTCCATTACAAAGCAGCTTTATCCGACAATTGCCAAGATGTACGGCACTACACCTTCGAGAGTCGAAAGAGCGATAAGACATGCTATTGAGGTTGCATGGAGCAGGGGAAAAACGGATACAATTAACGGACTTTTCGGTTGTACAATCGGAGCAGGCAAGATAAAACCGACTAACTCCGAATTTATTGCTTTAATTGCCGATAAAATCAGACTTGATAATAAGATTAAAATTGCTTAATTACATGTGCTTTAATTTGTCGAAAGTTTTGCGAAAAGAAACTATTGACATAGAGAAAGTTTGATTATATTATCTCATTTGGCTTTGTTACAGATGTATATTATTTTTAGGAGGATGATTATAAATGACGGAATATCAAATAAGCATTGTAATAGCTGATAAAGGATATGAAATGTTATCCAAACAATTAACAAGTAAGTCTAAAGATGTTAATATCATATATGCAACGGAAGACGGTAGTGAAGTATATGACATTGTGAAGAAAAACAAACCGGATATACTTTTGATTGATGTGTTTTTGTCAAAAGTTGATGGATTGGAGGTTTTGGAACAGATACGATCGGATGAAGAATTAAATGATGTTAAGATAATTTTTGTTTCAACCGTAGGTTCTCCGAGAATAATCGGTATGGCATTTAACCTCGGTGCGGATTATTATATAATGAAGCCGTGTAATCCGGAAATAATAATAAAACGAATACTTCAAATGACGGATATCAAGAATAAAATTGAAGATATTGAAGAGAGAATTGATGAGAAGAATGAGATTTTCAGTGAGAATTCACTTGAAAACGATGTAACGACAATTATAAGGGATCTTGGTATACCTGCTCATATTAAAGGATATCAATATATAAGAGAAGGAATTCTCATGTCAATAAATGATATGAATATATTAAATTACATAACAAAACTTTTGTATCCTAACATCGCAAAGAAATATAAAACTACGTCAAGCAGCGTGGAAAGAGCAATAAGACACGCAATCGAGGTTGCATGGAGCAGGGGTAAAATAGAAGTTATAGAGGAAATGTTTGGCTATACGGTAAGTGCCGGAAAAGGAAAACCTACCAATTCGGAGTTTATAGCTTTAATAGCGGATAAGTTAAGAATAGAGTATAAAATAAGAGCATAGATTTTAGGCAATAAAAAATGAGGCATAGCCTCATTTTTTTATTCGATAACAAAACTGCCTGATTCATCGTCGTTGAAAACGTAGTAAGCAGTGTTTTCTTCAGGCTTGATATAAAGATTTAATGACTTTAAATCAGCTGCTTTCTTGCCGCTCTTTGTCCAGATTTCTTTAGCTTCTTTAATAAGAACTGCCTGATCAATCTGCTTTCCGTAGTATTCTACATAAAAAGTCGACTTCATTTTCTTACCCCCCTATAAACTTATTTAACCTAAACAAAAATATAATATAACAATT
>JAFSZR010000137.1 GCA_017459135.1 Lachnospiraceae bacterium
GCCCTTCGCTGACATAAATAACTATTTCTACTGCACCATCTGAAATACGATGTATTCAGATGGTTTATTTGTCATGCACTTTTTTACTGAATCAAAAAATCTTCAAAAAGTACTTGACTGTTTATAGTTTGTCACCTCTTTAAAGTAATTTAATACTCCTACAAACTTTACAATACCAAATATTAATCTTCCGCAGGCGGAGCATCTATACTGTGAAGTCCGTCTGTTGCAAGATCCTTATAAAGAATTCCCTCAAGGTGATCAAGCTCATGACAGATTGCTCTTGCCAAAAGTTCTTCTCCTTCAACGGTTATCTCATTCATATCTCTGTCAAGAGCCTTACATACAACATGATTCGGACGCTTAACATTTCCCGAAAGACCCGGAAGACTAAGGCAGCCCTCTTCGCCTTCCTGCTCACCGTCAGCTTCAACTATTACGGGATTAATAAGCGTAAGCGGATTACCGTCCATTACGTCTATAACAACTATTCTTTTAAGTATACCCACCTGAGGTGCTGCAAGCCCCACTCCGTTTGCATCATACATTGTATCAAACATGTCATCAATCAATGTGCTTAATCTGTCTGTCATTTTCTCGACAGGCTTGCATTTTTTTCTTAATATGTCATCTCCGTCTGTTCTGATATTTCTTATTGCCATCTGTTTTACCTCTTTTCTGTTTTTATCCTGAAAATGCTTAATTATTTGTAATTTTAGTATGTATTTACAGGATTGACATCAAACATAATGTTAAACTCATCCTGTTCATAATCATCAAAAGCTTCCCTTATTTTTCTTAATTTATCCGGACTGTCGGATTTTATATAAATTACTCTTCTGTATATATCATTAAGCTTTACTATCGATGCATCCGCAGGTCCGATTATTCTTATTTTTTTATCTCCGGCAAATAAAGACTTTATATAATCCGAAGCTTTCTTCGTTTCCCTGCACAAAACGTCATAATCATCGGATGTCATAAGCATTACCATCATATTATAAACCGGCGGATACTTCAATATTCTTCTGTAACTTATTTCCATATCGAAGAAATCCTCATAACTCTGTTTTTTCACCGTATCTATGGCATAATGCTCCGGCTGATATGTTTGAATTATAACGTTTCCTTTTTTCTCGCTTCTTCCTGCTCTGCCTGCTGCCTGTGTCAGCAAATCAAAAGTTCTTTCACCTGCCATGTAATCATTTGAAAACAGCGATATATCCGCCAAAAGCACTCCGACAAGAGTAACATTTGAAAAATCGTGTCCTTTAACTATCATCTGGGTTCCGATAAGAATATCCGCTTTATGCTTAACAAATTGATTTATGATATTGCTTTGCGACCCTTTTCTTACTGTGGTATCTTTGTCCATTCTGAGGGTTCTTGCCTGTGGAAATATCTTCTTAATTTCCTCTTCGACCTTTTCGGTTCCCGTACCGAAACCGCCTATCATTTTTGATTTACACTTAGGACATTCCTTATGTGTTCTTTCCGTATGTCCGCAATAATGACACATCATAAATCCATTATTGTGAAGAGAAAGCGCCACATCGCATTTAGGACATTTTATAACCTCTCCGCATTCTCTGCAGGATACAAAGCTGTTAAAACCTCTTCTGTTTATAAAAAGCATTATCTGTTCATTTTTTTCAAGACATTCTTTCATGGAATCCTTAAGAGCCTTACTTATTATGCTCCTGTTTCCCAGATGAAGTTCTTCTCTCATATCAACTATTGATATATCGGGAAGACTGACTCCGTCGGGACGCTTATTAAGCTTCCATAATCTGTAAACTCCGCTCTTGGCCTGACTGTAGCTTTCAACGGAAGGTGTCGCCGAACCTAAGATAAGAGAAGCGTTCTCAAGTCTTGCTCTTTCCAAAGCCACATCCCTTGCATGATATTTCGGTGACTGGTCGCTTTTATATGCCATATCATGCTCTTCGTCAATTATTATAAGTCCGAGTGCATCACAAGGCGCAAACAATGCGGAACGCGGTCCTATTATTACATCAACCTCATGTTTTCTCACACGCTCAAATTCTCTGTATCTCTCACCCTTACTCTGCTTGGAATTAATGACCGCAACTCTTTCTCCGAAGTATTGTTTAAATCTTGCCACATTTTGATAGGTGAGTGCTATTTCGGGAACAAGCACTATGGCTTGTTTGTTTTGTTCGGTTATTTTTTTTATACATCCTATATATACTTCGGTTTTTCCGCTTCCGGTCACACCTGCAAGAAGATAGGTTTTATATTCCCCCGCATTAAAATCTTTTTCAAACTCATCTATGCAATAAAGCTGTTCGTTATTTAAACTCTGTATCGGTTCATTTTCAAGTTCAAGTTCTTCCTCGGCTACTCTTTGCTCTGTTTTTCTGATTGTTTCTTTAACAGGCATAACCGTTTTAAGAGCGTTTATCATGGTTGAACCGTATGTATTGTGTATATAAGCCGCAAGTCTTATCAGATTTCCTTCAATCCTGATACTCTTATCGGATATACCGGATATCATCTTCATCTTCTCTATATCAAATGACGGTTTTTCGGTTATGTTTATAACATATCCCTTTCTTTTGCCGTTATATCTTCCGAAAGGTACCTCAACCTGCATACCTATGCCAATTGCACCGACAAGCTCGTCAGGTATAATATATTGAAAAGTTTTATCAATGGCTTCATGCGAAATATCTATTATTATATCCGCATATTTTTGTGACATCTTCTTCCTCCAATATTTCTTTTATCAGATCTCTTTCATCCATATGATGCTTAACGCCTTTTATTTCCTGATAATCTTCATGTCCCTTACCGGCAAGAACTATGACATCTCCTTTTTTGCCGTTTAATATGGCATATCTTATTGCCTCTTTTCTGTCCGGTATTTCTATATATTCTCCGTCTGTTTTACCGATTCCGATTTTAATATCGTTTATTATATCAAGCGGCTCTTCATCTCTCGGATTATCGCTCGTTATAACGGTAAAATCGGAAAGCTTTCCGGAAACCTCTCCCATCTCGTATCTTCTGTCTTTTGAACGGTTTCCTCCGCATCCGAATAAAGTTACAAGTCTTTTCGGATTATATGCCTTAAGTGCCGTAAGAAGGCTCTCAAGAGCCATAGCATTGTGTGCATAATCAATCATAATCGTAAAGTCGTCCGAAATAGGAATCATCTCAACTCTTCCACGCACTTTTATACCCTTTAAAATAAGTTTTATATCCTCCATAGGTACACCGAGTAAATCTGCTATGGCAATTGCGGCAAGCGAATTATGAACCGAGAACTCTCCCGGTAAATCCACAATAATATCCGCATTTTTCTTTCCGTTTAAAGTATATTCTATACCAAGTACGCCGTCCTGATTGTAAAGTCTTACATCATCGGCTTTATAATCGGCTTCTTTATTCATACCGTAGGTTAATGTTTTGCATGTAGCCGATTCGGTCATGTTATCGAAAAATTTATCGTCACAATTGAATATACCGGTCTTACACATTGTAAAAAGCTTAGACTTCCACATCATGTATTCTTCAAAGGTTTTATGTTCATTTGGACCTATATGATCCTTTGAAAGATTTGTAAATATACCGTAATCAAAATCAACGCCCGCTACTCTGTCAAGCATTAGTCCCTGTGATGATACTTCCATAACAACGGCCTTTACTCCGTTATCAACCATGTCCTTAAGGGTTTTGTGAAGCACTATCGACTCAGGTGTGGTATTTTTTGCCGGGATTATATCCTTACCGTCCAATATTTCTATAGTTCCTATAAGACCGGTCTTTGTACCCGATGCTTCAAGCATCTCACGAATCATATATGTTGTGGTTGTTTTTCCTTTTGTTCCGGTTATTCCTATAACGGTAAGCTTCTTAGATGGTTCACCGTAATACTTTGAGCTTATATAACCCATGGCATAACGAGAATTATCAACCTTGATTACCGCAACACTCTCGGGAATATTTACCTCTATATTCTTTTCAACTATAAGTACCGAAGCACCCTTGGAAATTACGTCTTCCGCATACTTATGACCATCCGATACGGCACCGGAAATACAGAAGAATAAATCTCCCTCCGTAACTTTTCTTGAGTCGTTTTTTATATCTTTAACTTCAACATTTGTATTTCCGCGAACAACTTCATAATTTAATCCGTCTATAAGTTCAAAAAGCTTCATACAAAACCTCCTAAAAAGTAATCAAGGGCTGCTGCATACATGCGACAGCCCTTAAATAATTATTCCTCGTCTCCGACAATCTTAACCTTACTGTTGTAAAGCTCTTCAACAGCTATTGATAACGGTTTCTTATCTGCTGCTTCAACAAGCGGTTCATCACCCGCAATAATCTGTCTGGCTCTCTTTGAAGTAGCCATAACAATAGAGTATCTACTCTGTACCACAGGGTGCTCGCCCTCCTCAACGTCGCTATTAACAACAGCCATTAAATCTGTGTATGATGGATGTAACATATCTTTTCTCCTTCCTATAAAGCCTTAAGTTCGCCCTTAATTGTATCAATAAATTCTAAATTATTATTACGTAAGCACTTGTTGCTCACAATAATAGAATGAATTGTCTTAACGCACTCTTCCAAATCATCATTGACTACAATGTAATCATATGCATCAATATCCTCGGACTCCTGTGCAGCTCTCTTCATACGTTTATTTATAACTTCTTCGCTTTCCGTACCTCTTCCGGCAAGTCTATCCTTAAGACTTTGTGCACTCGGTGCGGTTACGAAAATAAGCAAGGCGTTCGGATATTGTTTCTTTACATTCATGGCACCCTGAACTTCTATTTCAAGGATTACGTCCCTGCCGTCTTTCATTTCCTGCTCAACGAATTTTCTCGGAGTTCCGTAATAATTGTCAACATACTGAGCCCATTCGATAAATCCGTTATAATCTATAAGATTCTGGAACTCGGCAACAGTCTTGAAATAGTACTCTCTGCCGTCTTCCTCACCTTCTCTCGGTGCTCTTGTGGTTGCCGAAATGGATAAACTGTATCCATATTCCTCAACAAGTCTTTTTACTGCCGTTCCCTTACCGGCTCCGGAAAAACCGGAAATAACTATCAAAAATCCTTCTTTTTCCATATTATCACCTGCTTTATTCTATGTTTTGTATTTGTTCTCTTACTTTTTCTATCTCTGTTTTAAGTTCTATTCCTCTATCGGAAATCTGAAGTGAATTTGCCTTACTCAAAATGGTATTTGCCTCGCGATTCATCTCCTGTGCGATAAAGTCAAGCTTTCGACCTACCGCTCCGCCTTCAAGAAGAATATTTTTAGTACTTTCTATGTGACTCTTTAATCTTACTATTTCTTCGTCAACACAAATCTTGTCGGCATAAAGCGTAACCTCAAGTGCTATTCTCTGATCATCTATCTGTGTATTTGCATTTAATTCTTCAATCTTTTCTATAAGACGTTTCTTATAGTCCGAGATAAGCTCCGGTGATTTTTCTTCTATAAATGCAACTATCTCAAGCATGTTATCAAGCTTGGCAATCAAATCGGTCTTTAAATTCTCACCCTCTTTAATCCTTGCATCCACAAACATGTCACATGCTTCTTCTATCGACGCTTTTAAATATTCCCATGTCTTCTCATCATCGGAAGACTGCTCTTCCAAAGTGAAAACTTCCGGAAAACGTCCCACACCCGATGTCTTTATATCGGATACTATATCGAATTCTTCAGCCATCTGTTTAAGATAGCCGATATACTCAGCCGCTATCTCTTTATTATATTTTACACATACATTGGATTTGCTGTAATCTTCATAAGTAATATATATATCCACCTTTCCTCGCTGGATTTTCTCCTTAAGAAGATTTCTTATATCAGCTTCAAAATGATTAAATCTTTTCGGAAGCTTTATATTCATATCACAATATCTGTGATTTACAGCTTTAATCTCAACTACAATCTTTCTGTCTTCGTTTATTACTTCGCTTCTTCCGAAGCCGGTCATACTTTTTATCAAATTTTTTTACCATCCCTACGTAAAAATCAATGTCATTCAAACCCAATATATTATAGTATATCAGGCGCAAAAAAGCAATTCAAAAATTAATCGATTTGCTTAGAATAATGCTTATTATTCTACAACTTCCTTTATACCGCCTATATAAGGCTCAATCGTCATGGAATAATTGGTATGATATATTACATAACCCGGATTTGATTTCGGAGGTTTCTTAAGATTTTTACGTTCCGTATAATCTATTTCGACTTTGCCGTTATCCCTTGAGGACGAATAAAACGCCGCGAGTCTTGCCGCTTCCTCATAAGTGGAATCCGGCAGTTCTTCCTCTCCTCTTGTCTTTACTATAACGTGCGAACCCGGAACCGTTTTTGCATGAAACCACATATCTTTTGGATCAGCCATTTGAAAAGATAGTTCTTCGTTTTGAAAATTATTCTTTCCGACATATATATCAAATCCGTCGGAAGAAATATAATGCAAAGGTTTACTTTTAACCTGATTTTTTTTATCTTTGTTTTGACCTTTACCTTTTACATAACCGCTTTGTATAAGTTCCTGTTTAATCTGCTTTAAATCGCCCTCCATATTGGCTATATCAAGCGCATTTTTAACGGATATCAGATAATTCAATTCATCCTTTGTTTCCTTAGTCAAAGTCGTCAATGCCTCATAGGTTCTTTTAAGCTTATTATATCTTTCAAAATAGTCCTTGGCATTATCCATGGCATTCTTATCCGGCTTTAAAGGTATCGTAATTTTCTCTCCGGTATAATAGTTATCGCACTCCAATTCCTTTGACCCGTCTTTTAAATTGTATCCGTATGCGGTAATAAGCTCTCCGTAAACTTTATATTTATCTCTCTTCTCCGTATCCTTTAACTGAGCTATCTGTAAATCATATTTCTTTGCAGTTCTCTCAATGGCATTGGCAACTATTTTTCTAAGATCGGTCGAATGCTGTTTCATTCTCGACGAAACACTTTTCTTTGCATAATAATCAAATATTGTTTCCGAAATACTTGTATAAGTCTTAAGTCCCGCTATTCCTTTTGCAGGAATAATTACATCATTGTGCACGTTACCGAAAGAAGAAAGAAGCATTGCCGAAAACTCTTTAGGTTCATATCCGTCATAGGCTATGCATGGACTAAAGTTTCCTTTTTCGATGTCTTCAAACATAGATTTAAATGCCGTATAAATCTTATCCTTTTCGGTCAAATCAAGCTCTTCCGTATTGTTTTTATTGACACCCGATCTAAATAATATTTCATTTGCCATTAAAGGCGATATACCGCTGTATGACATATAAATTGCTTTGTCTATTCTCTCCGGCTTTTCCATAACATGATTAACAAAATAATTAACATCGGACTCGAGAGGATTTAATTTTTCCTTAGCCGGCGGATATACATATTCCCTTCCCGGAAGCACTTCTCTTACAGAGCTTACGGCATGTGAAATATGTTTTATACTGTCTATTATAATATTATCCTTATCCGCAAAGATAATATTACTGTGTTTTCCCATTATCTCAACTATAAGCTTCTTAGTGCAGACATCACCCATCTCATCAAGGTGTTCTATATAAAATTCTATAATTCTTTCAAAATCAGGCTGTTTTATATCCGTAATTCTGCCGTTACCTATATGCTTTCTTAAAAGCATACAAAAATTAGGAGCAACCGCCGGATTATCTTTATTTCTGTCACTGATATAAACCATAGGAATACCGGCATTTGCCGATATAACAAGTTTGTCGGAAGTATTTCCCCGGTCTGTTCTGTTTTTTATTACAAGACAAATCTCATCATCTTCAGGCTGATAAATCTTATAAATTCTTCCGCCCTCGAGCCTTGTCTTTAATTCCTTTACAATCCCGGCAATTGTAATACCGTCCATCGCCATAATAATTACTCCTTATATACACATACAGCCACATATATTCTTCATATATGCGGCTGTATGTTTTAGCTATAATTCTAAATTAAATCTGTTCATACAATCTTTGATAAATCTCTGCCGAGTTAGTCCAGCTGTAATTTTGCTGCATAGCTCTTTCCTGCATGTTAGCCCAAGCTTCCTTATCATCGAAGAAAATCTTCTTTGAATAGTTGATTGTATTAAGAAGCTCAAATGCATCGTAGTTTGCAAATGAGAATCCTGTTCCGGTCCCTTCAAATTCATTGTAAGGCTGAACAGTATCTTTAAGTCCTCCTGTTTCACGTACAATAGGAAGTGTACCATATCTTAAAGCCATAAGCTGTGTAAGTCCGCACGGTTCAAATCTTGAAGGAACAAGCATAGCATCACAGGCTGCATAAATCTCATGTGACAAATCATCCGAATAGAATATATTTGCCGAAACCTTTGCAGGATGGAAACTTTGATAATACTTAAACATTTCTTCGTATCTTCTGTCTCCCGTTCCGAGAACAACAAATTGTGTTCCGTCAGTACATATATCATTCATGGCTCTGTCAACAAGATCAAGACCCTTCTGATCGGTAAGTCTTGAAATGATACCGATCATATAAGCACCCTCATCAACAGGAAGTCCGAGTTTCTTCTGAAGTTCACGCTTATTTACGACTTTATTCTTTCTGAAATTCTTAACAGTATAATTTTTGAAAATCTTCTTATCCGTTGCAGGATTATAATCATCATAATCTATACCGTTCACAATACCCCAAAGAGATTCTCTTCTTGCCGAAAGAAGTCCGTCAAGACCTTCTCCGTACTGCGCAGTCTGGATCTCCTGTGCATAGGTATTTGAAACCGTAGTTATCTTGTCCGCATATACAAGTCCGCCCTTAAGCATACTTGCATCTTTATTTAATTCAAGCTTATCAGGTGTAAACACATACTCAGGAAGCCCCGAATACTCCTGAATTGTTCTTATGTCCCACTTACCCTGAAATTGAAGGTTATGTATAGTCATAATCGACTTAATGCCCGAGTAAAACGGATTACCCGAGAACAAGGTCTTAAGATAAACCGGAACAAGACCTGCCTGCCAGTCATGGCAATGAACTATATCCGGCTGAAAACCTATACTTGGCAAAATCGCAAGTGCAGCTTTACTGAAATAACAGAATTTTTCTATATCCCATTTTACGTCACCGTAAATATTAAATCCGTTAAAATAATATTCATTATCTATAAAATATACAGGAACACCTTCATATTCAAGATACATAATTCCGACATATTGCTGTTTCCAGCCTATGTCCATATGAAAATGTGTTATATATCTCATTTTGCTTTTATATTTTGCCGGAAGACACATATAATTCGGCATTATGACACGAACATCATATTCCTTTTTATCAAATATTCTTGGAAGTGTACCGACAACATCCGCCAAACCTCCGGTTTTGACAAAAGGTACACACTCCGATGCAATATACGCTACTTTTTTCATGCAATATCCTCCTATATATTTTATAAATAAACTGTTAATCTTTATACTACGGTGCCTGAGCCTCCGTAGGTGCCTCTGTAGGTGCAGGAGCCTCTGTAGGTGCTTCCGTAGGTGCCTCTGTAGGTGCTTCCGTAGGTGGCGGAGCCACGCCTCCACCTCCGTTTGTAAATGCAACACTTATGCTTGCATTATCCTGTACTTCATTAAATGTATAACTTGTTACCGGTCCCACACTCTGTCCGTTTATTACAACATCCAATACACTGTATCCCGGATTAGGAGTAATATAGAATGTAACCGTCGATCCTCTTGCACATGTTACCGAAGGCGAAATGGTTCCTCCTTCGCCCGCTGCAGAACTAATCGTTACCTCTTCGGAAATTTCAGGGTGAAGAGGACATATCTCATCAGTTATCGCATATTCGGATGCATCCGCTTCTCCCGTTGAACTTACAAGTTTTGTTACACCGGTTTCTTCATCAACTTCCATTACGAAAGTAACCGTATCCGGACACTGTGATGTCGCTATACATTTTGATTCGCGACAGAATGTATAAGTAGCATGTCCCGGACATCTCTGTCCCGGTACGTCAGCTGCCGCATAATAATCCGTGAATGTAGGACAACCCTCTCCCGGAAGCTTTCCGGTAATCTGGCAAAGAGAAACTGTTGTAATTCCATCCGGCTTTACAAAATCAACCGAAGGATCCTGTCCTTCCATAACAGCTATCTGATCCATGATATCTCTCCACATTCTGCAGTGAAGACTTTGGTTGTATCCGCCCATGTTTATATTAGAATCAAATCCCATCCAGATAGATGCTGTATAGTAAGGTGTCATTCCGCAGAACCAAAGGTCATAAGTATTAGAAGTAGTACCTGTCTTACCTGCACAGCTAATACCTGTAGTCATTCTTGCAGAACCACCGGTACCACCATTCAAAACAGACTTCATTGCTTCTATAAGCTGCCATGCCGTTGTTTCCTTCATAACTCTTCTTGTTGTAGGTGTTGTATTGTCGATTACAACATTTCCGTCATGATCTATAACCTTTGAGTAAACAACAGGTTTAACATATAAACCTCCGTTTGCTATGGAGCCGTATGCTCCTGTCATCTCATAGGTTGTTACGCCTCGTGTAAGACCACCGAGTGCTGTAGCCTGGTTTATATCCGAAATAATATTTCCGTCCGCATCAACATCATAATCAACTATCGTCGTAAGTCCGACATCGCAAAGGTATTGGTAAGCAAGCTCAGGCGTAGCCACCGTTATAGCTTTTACCGCAATAATATTCATCGAATCCTGTATCGCTTTTCTTACGGTTACAGGACCTCGGTAAGAAGCTCCCCACCAGTTGTGGACCGTTACACCGTTAGCATATTTAAGTGGTTCATCCGTAAACGGCATCGCAAGACCGCCACCGCATGCATCTATAAGAGGAAGATATGCTGCAAGGATCTTAAATGTTGAACCCGGCTGTCTTGGAGAATCCGTTGCTCTGTCAAGGCTTCGATTGGTCGTCTTTTCACCTCGTCCTCCGACTATGGCTTTAACATAACCGGTATGATGATCCATAATCGTAAACGAGAACTGCGGTTGCGGCGAAGTCGAAAATCTCTCGCCACTATACGTTCCTCCCGTTCGAATCAGCATTGCATCCTTAAACTCATCCGCCGCAGCTCTTGCCGCTTCTTCGTTAGGATATATATTATTGTATTTTGTATTACCTGTTTTCTCTCTAAAATACTTTAACAAATGGCCGATTGAGTAATTATGAACAGTTTCTCCGTCGGCATCCAGGATAGTAAGGTCATAGTCAAGACCTACCTGTGCTCCGTTTCCGTAATAGCTTGTATCATTGACAACATCTTCACAAATCTTTTGAATAGCCTTATCCTGAACTGAATATACGGAGTAACCGCCTGTAAAAATAAGCTGTGAAGCTTCCTGCTTGGTACATCCGTAAAGCTCCATAAAGTCATTTTCAAGATCCACAAGAATCTTATCCGTATAATAGGAATATACATCGCCTTCAGCCTCTTTTATTTCCTGAACCTCAGCTATTCTGGTAAATACATCGTCAGCCATAGCTTCGTCATACTGAGCCTGGGTTATATATTCAAGTTCAAGCATCTTATCAAGAACTCTTTTTCTTCTCTTTGCACTTTCTTCAGGAAATCTGGTCGGATCGTACTTAGTCGGGTTCTGTGTTATTCCGGCTATGGTTGCCATCTCAGAAACCGTAAGTTCATTGATTTCTTTATTGAAATACTTTGCCGAAGCAGCCTGAATACCGTTTACACCACGACCGAGGTCTATCGTATTAAGGTAACACTCCATAATCTGCTCCTTGGAGTATTTCTTCTCAAGTTCCATAGCAAGATACTGCTCCTGAATCTTTCTTTCAAGCTTGTCCATAAATGTGGTTTCACCGAGACCTACATTGAAGACCTCATTCTTTATAAGCTGCTGGGTTATTGTAGAAGCACCCTGATCGAAGTTACCTGATTTAGCACCTTCAACAAATGCTCTTGCAATACCTCTTACGTCTATTCCGTTATGTGTCCAGAAGCGCTCGTCCTCTATCGCAACAAATGCGTTAATAAAGTCCTTAGGTATATCCTCATAATAAACGTAAACACGGTTTGAACCTATGGTTGATATTTCGGTTTCGGGATTGCCATTTGCATCGTATATAAATGTTTTAAATCCCTTTGGCATAATACTTATCTGATTAATATCGGGTGCATTATCCAGTATTCCTTTCATCATACCGAAAACTGCGCCAGCACCCGCAATAACGATTGCAAGGAATGCCAACAATATGACCTTAAGCATATTAACCAAAACCTTACGTTTATATCTTTGTGATTTGGAAACAAGTTTTTTCTGTTTTTTAATTGTTTCCGCTTTTGAATAGCCCATTAGCTGCCTCCTGAATATATGTAAATCATTTTTATAACAAATATGTAAACATTCGCTATAGTATTATAGCAAAATAAATAGTCAAATACAAGTTTATTTAGATTTTATCCGTTAAAATATATTATTATTCAAAAATATGCAAAAAAAGAAAGCCGCCCTGCATATTTCACTACAGAGCGACCCTTTATAGGAGGTTTACAAAAAAACTAATAACCTTATATAACTTTACTGAATCTTACACCGGCAAACATCGAATCATCCAGATAGATATTATTGAGTCTTGTTCTCGCCCTGCCGGTTTTTTCAAATGAGTAACCGTAATTAAGTCCAAATTCATTATATTGTTTTTCTATGCGAGGCTTATTTTTTAACTCATCAAAACAATGATATAAAAGTCCGTCAAGTATCTCGGAAATTCTATCCTCCAATGAATAGCATTCATCTTCAATTGAAGAAACTCCGTCACCGAAAGCATCACGTCTTACGTCTCTACATCTTACATATATATCCGATTTTCTGTTCAGGCATTTCTTTTCGATTACTCTTTTAAACTGCTCAATTATCTTGATACTGCTCGAAGACTTGTAGTCCAAGTGTTCTCCGACCGCAACGGCATAAAGATATGTGTCCTTACCGACTCTTAAGTTTTGCATAAAAGAATATATCGCAAGAGATATTCCCCAACTGTGAGCCGGAAAAACTATACCTACGCTCTCTGCTTCAAGTTTTTCCCCCATATAATCCGTATACTTTAATATGGAGCAGTGTTTCATACCGTTTCTTATATGCTCAGCAACTTCTCTTCCGGCATCCATCTTACGAAGTCGTCCGGAAAGCGGCATGGCATCCATTTCATCGGTTACGTAAAACACGTAATTCATGATTACCTCCTCACCAGCGACTCGTAAAATGTCCTGAAAGAATATTTCAGGTATTCGTCTCTGTCCATATTTACTTTCTTTTTTAATATATCTCTCTTTCTGTCAGCAACCTGAATAATACCACTTATAGCTGACCATACATAAAGTACGGTCGGCTGAAGTTCGATATCTTTTCTTAACACATTATGCTTAACCCCTTTTTCAAGAAGGCTGCTGATCAAATCACGAAGTTCTCTTCCAACGTCCTGATTTATTATATCCGTCCTCTTCCTGCTGTTGGTCATCTTTTCCTCGCCCATAAGGCTGGAATAATACTTCGGATACTTTTCCTCAAAGTTTACAAGACATTCACAAAGTCTGTAATAGGAATCCTCAAAGCCAGTCTCTGCATCTATGCAGGTTTCGATTTCGCCCGTAAGAATGCTCATATAATCTTCCACTATTGAATTGTATATGTCTTCCTTGCTTTTAAAATAGACATATATCGTTGATTTACTGTAATCGGCATGTTTTGCAATATCATCCATTGTGGTTGCTTCCACGCCTTTAAGCTCGAACAATTCTTTTGCCGCTTCTAAAATATTATCACGGTTAAACTGCTCCAAAGCTGCCTTCTTACGTGTCCCCATCTTAACCCTCAACAATTTTCATACGTTTAGTTTATTTTTCGTACTTCAAGTTCGATTATCATATTTTAATTTTGATATTCAAAATATAATTATATTTTTCATAATTATATTTTGTATTTCAAATTTAAATTATAATTTATGAACCAATCTGTCGATAATTGTACTATAAGTTCGATTTGTTGTCAATACTATTTCTCATAACAAATAAAAGTTTTTTCTCAAGCCTGCTTACCTGCACCTGGCTTATGCCTAACTCCCTTGCTGTTTCGTTTTGGGTTTTATCCTGAAAATACCGTAAACTAATCAATTTTTTCTCATTTTCATTCAAAGGACTCATAGCCTGTTCTATCATTATTTTGTTGAATAAACTCTCTTCCGATGAAGCCTGTTTTGAATCATCGGAAAGCCTGTCTGCCAGACACATTTCGCTTCCGTCATGTTCGTATACCGGCTGATAGATAGATTCGACTTCTCTGTTTGCATCCGTTGCAAGGACTATTTCTTCATCAGTAAGACCGGTTGCGGCCGAAATTTCCGAAAGGCTCGGATCTCTGCCGAGTTTTATCGAAAGCTCCTCTCTTGCTTTATTTATATGGTATCCGTTTTGTTTAAGAATTCTTGAGACCTTAATCATTCCGTTATCTCTTAAAAAACGCTTTATTTCTCCCGCTATAAGAGGTACCGCATAAGTAGAAAACTTGACTTCGTATTCTTCGCTGAATCTGTCTATTGCTTTTAATAAGCCTATGCAACCGATTTGATATATATCCTCAGGGTCGTAACCCCGGCCGAAAAATCTTCTTGCTATACTCCATACAAGACCCGTATTGTCAGAAACTATCTTTTCTTTTGCTTCCTTGTCACCTTTTTTCGCAAGTCGAAAAGTTTCCGCTTCATTCATTTACTCAAACTGACGGCCGGCCGTTCCTATCTCCTTCCACATTTTTACGGTAGTTCCTTTTCCTACCTCTGATTCAACTTCAATCCTATCCATAAAGGCCTCCATAAACGAAAAACCCATTCCGGACCTTTCCTCATCCGGTCTGGTAGTATACATAGGCTCCATGGCTTTTTTTACATCCGTAATTCCGTCTCCGTAATCAATTATCTCTATATAAATTTTTCTCCCCGTAACCTTTGCGTTTACGATTACCTGCCCGGTATTATTTCTGTATCCGTGTATAATTGAATTTGTGACAGCCTCGGAAACAGCAGTCTTTACATCGGAAACCTCTTCCAATGTAGGATTTGTTCCCGTAATAAATGCAGCGATAACCATTCTGGCAAAGCTTTCGTTTTGTGCATTGCTGCTGAAACTTACCGACATTTCGTTTGTATTATTCATAATAACCTCCCGCAATCATCTCCTTTATAATGTCCTCCTTGGTATCCTTTTTTTCTATGATTCTGTATATACCCGACATCATCAAAATCTTATCTATAGACTCGCTTACATTTACAACAAAAACCTTGCCGCCTTTGTCGTGAACCCTTCTGTATCTCCCGGTAACAAGTCCGATCCCCGAGCTGTCCATAAATGTAGTTTTTCGAAAATCGAAAATCAGATAATCCACTTCGTTTTCATCCAATACTTTTTCGCTTCCGGATTTAATCTTTTCCGCCGCATAATGATCAAGTTCTTTCGGCAGATAATAAATCAATACGCCATCCGAATAATCATACTTTTTCATAATTACCTCCTTAAACTTTGATTTCATTCATACCCTTTTCAAAAACAAAAAAAGAAAGCAAAAATAAATTTGCTTTCTTTCGTATTTTCCAAGACTAATTCGATTTAATAAAATCAAATCAACCAACTAAGCTTTTTATTCGTTATTTATCATATTTTGCAAGTCTTCATCCGACATGCCGTTTTGTATTTCCGAGTAATCCGGCAAAGGATTATCGCCTGCCGATTCGGGATTTTGTGCAGCCTCCAGTTCGGCATTTAAATTTGCGATATCATTTGTAAGCGTGTTTATGGTTGCATTTTTATCGGCAAGTTCCTCGCTGTATGACTTGATCAATTCATCTTTTTCATTTATTATTTTTCTTTTCTGAGCAGGTACAACTATGAAGTATAAAAGAAAAATTCCCAAAACCATTCCGAGAAGCACATATATGCCCGAATACTTGGCAAAGCTTATCTCACCGTATTCTCCTCTCGAAACAGCCTTTGCTTTATATTTTTCAACCAAATCGCCGAAAAACATCTTAATTCTGCTACCGCTTTTATTTCCGGATGTACTGAGCGTAATCGCCTCTTCATCCTCATCCAGGAGCCCGTCATTTTCTACGGATTCCCTGCTCATCTCAATTATGTTCTCATCCGTATCTCCCATTTCGTGAAGATAATGAATTGCCAAAGTATTTGCCTTATCTATCTTAAGAACTCTTCTTAATGTAGTTCTCGCTCTTTCGTAGTTATCCGAATTGATATATAAAAGTGCAAGTAAAAGATATCCTTTTACAAAATGTGGATTAGCCGACAAAAGACTCTTTAATTGTATTATTGCCAGATCAAAATCCTCGCTTCGAGCGTAAGAAAGTGCAAGATTGTATTTCTGGGCTATCTGGTCAACATTAGCCAAAAGTGTCGGATCCTGCCTTAATTCCTTAAGATATTTTGAAGCAAGATTACCGTTTGACTGATAATTTACACTCATTACCCATTGGCTTAAGGCATTAACAATCTCACCCATTTCATAATATACAAGCCCAAGAAGATTTCTGGAATTGATATTTTTCTTGTTGTATCTCAATGAAATGTTCAAAGAATCTATAGCTCCGGACAAATCTCTTGCAACAGCTCTGTCATATCCAATATTGTAATAATAATCCGAAGTATTAAATGCTTTTTTTAATACCGGAAGCGGCATATGGCAAGCCGAACAATATCCGTTTTTCTTAATATGCGCTCCGCAATTCGGACAGAGCACAGGTTTTTTTGCTGCCATAATTATCTCCTTACTCTTCCTACCATACGGTTTGCCACGTCTTCACTTGCTGACTTCATCTCTTCGGTAACCTGAAAAACTATATCGCTTATATCCTTTAAATCATTACTGTATATGGCATCTTCAGCCTGATTTACTTCCGGAATAGGCTGAAACCTCTTAAGTTCTTCTTCAAAATTAATCATCATTTGCCTCCAAAACAATCTGCTTGATGCTTCCTGCAAGGTATAAAGAACCTACAACAAAAAGCACTGTATCTTCTTTATCAATCACATTCGAAACGGCATTATTAAAAACAGTTTTTATATCGTTATCAACTATTATATCCGTTGAATCATTTTTATCAAGACAGCTCTTGAATATATCCGCCACCGATTCAGGCGATGCCGCTCTTACCGAATTTATCGCCGTTACATATACCCTGCTTAAACAAATGCTTTGACAAAGCATTTTAATCATCGGCTCATAATCCTTATCTTCACAAACAGCGAAAAGAATTTCTGTCTTTTTATCTTTGTATACTTTTTTAACCGTTTCAATAAAGCGCTCTATCGCATCCTCATTATGAGCTCCGTCAATAATAACATTAGGATAAATATGCTCCATCCTGCACGGCCAGTTAAAGTCCAAAAGAGCTTTTTTTATAACGCATTCATCTATTACTCTTTCCCTGCCCAAAAGCTCATTGCATGTTTCTATAGCGGTTATCGCATTATCAACCTGATACGTTGCACTTGTCATTATTTCAAGATTGTCATACCTATAATAACTATTAAAAAGTGAAAAATCAATCGTTTTATCACTTATATTATGTATAATATAATTTGTTTTTGCGACATTTATTTCTTTTGAATTATGACTTTTGGCAGCTTTCGATATTACGGTATCGGCAGCCGCATCACCCGTATTATAAACAATCGGGATTTTTTCTTTTATAATACCGGCCTTTTCTCCCGCAATAAGTTCGATACTGTCACCGAGATACTTCATATGGTCAAAACCTATGGAAGTAATGACCGTTATTTCCGGCAATAAAAGGTTTGTCGCATCAAGTCTTCCTCCGAGTCCGGTTTCATAAATCACGTAATCGGGTTTTTCTTTTGCAAAATAAACCGCTGCCATCGCAAACATAAATTCAAAATACGATATATGACTGTATCCTTCCTTTACAATCTTTGTTTCCGCTTCGGAAACCTTGTTAAAGCAATCAAGAAAATCCTCTTTTGAAATGAGTCCGTCAAGCATTATTCTCTCTCGTATATCAACAAGATGCGGCGAAGTAAAAACACCGACCGTATAACCTGATTTCTTCAATATACACTTTATAAAATTTGCAACGGAACCCTTTCCGTTTGTACCGGCTATATGTATGCACTTTACATTTTTATGAGAATTACCCAGTTCATTCATGAGAACGGAAAGATTCTCATTTCCCGATTTGCTCCTCTTATTTTCATCTTTCAAAAAAAACGGTATGTTGTATAAGTGCTTTACGCAGCTTTCGTAATCAGATATCATCTGTTATCCACCTTTTCGGGATACATATCATGCTGAACAAGTCTGTCATAAGCAACCTGTTCCCACTTTGTTCCCTCTTTGCCGTAATTGCAATAAGGATCTATGGATATTCCGCCCCTTGGCGTAAACTTGCCCCATACCTCAATATATTTCGGTGACATAAGCTTAATCAAATCCTTCATAATTATGTTGACACAATCCTCATGAAAGTCACCATGATTTCTGAAGCTGAAAAGATAAAGCTTTAAAGACTTGCTTTCCACCATAAGCTTATCCGGAATATAAGAAATATAAATTGTCGCAAAATCCGGTTGACCCGTAATAGGACAAAGTGATGTGAATTCCGGACAATTAAATTTTACGAAATAATCATTGTCCTGGTGCTTATTTACAAATGTTTCAAGTATATCCGCCGAATAATCGGAAGGATAGTTTACTTTCTGATTACCGAGAAGGGTTATACCCTCTTTTTCCAAATCCGTTCTTGCCATTTTTATCCGCCTTTCCGTTTTCATAATCCGGTCTTCATCCGGGCTCGCCCCCGATGACCATTAATTCTAATCTATCTTGATTTGTTTTTCAAGACAGAATGAGTATATAAGTTTTTCCGAAACCTTTAAACCGGTAATTTTTTCCAAGACATATGCATAATAGTCAAGCTGTGCATTATAACGTTTGATAAGCTCATCTTCATTTGCATAATCGGTCTTGTAATCCATAAGAACGACCTTGTCATCTTCATAAAAGAACGCATCCATAATACCCTGAACTATAACCGTTTCTTCATCCGTATTTCCGGATGAATTGTCATTTAATCCTTTTATTGCCCCTTTATTATCGCTTGCTTCAAAATCATAAATCATATCGGCCGGAATGCCTGCCGAAAACTGCTGTTCTTTTTTAAGCTTACCCTTTGAGTCGGCCTCGGACATTCTTCTGCCCAAATCGGACAAAAGCATATTTCTTATCTTATACGGGTTAACAACCTTAGCCTCTTCTTCGCTAAAGATTTCTTTTTCTTTAAGAATCTCCGAAAACTCACGAATAAATACAAGCAATTCTTCTTTGTTTAATCCTAGGGTTTCCTTAAAATCCAAAAGCTCCATAAACTTGTGAATTATCGTTCCTCTTTGGGCACCCGATAAACCTTCTTTGTTTTTGTTTATTTCACTTTCGGTCTTTGATTCTTCGTCAATTAATTCATCAATTAATTCCTCCGCGGTATCGGACGAATCATATTCTTCTCCGTCAAAAGCCTTCATCTTTTTTATTTCCGAGATGGACATCTTGTTTTTAATATTTACATACTTTTTGAACGGATATTCAAACTCAAAAAGAGTCTTATATTTGTCATACAATTCCTGATTATAATCCGATAATGCATTTTCATAAAATTCATCAACGGATAAGTTCTTCTTAACTTCTTCCTTACCCAGGTATCCGTATAAGTCCTCTTCGTGTACCGTCAAAATCTTTATATCACAATCCGGTTTGAGCGATTCATATCTTTTCATACATGCAAGAATCCAAGTTATATACTTTGAAGAATCGGCTCTTATATCAATAGGCAATGCCATATCGGAGTTATCACTTACAAAGATTTTTTCGGACATTTCTTCAATTTTATCGCCTTGTGCGGTTATAATCAGTTTTTCCTTTGCTCTGGTAAAGGCTACATATAAAATTCTTAATTCTTCCGCCGTCATTTCGCTTTTCATCAAAAGCTTAACAACTTCCTTCATCAAAGTCTTATTTTTATATCTGTTTTTCCTGTCTATATAATTGGATGAAAGATAATAATCACTGCTTATAAGAAGCTGATTGTTATACTCTCTGTAATTTATACCTTTTCCCAATCCGCTTACAAATACTATCGGGAACTCCAAGCCCTTACTTTTGTGCATAGTCATTATTCTGACTACATCTTCATCATCACTGAATAAAGAAGCTTCTCCGAAATCCATTTCATTAAGCTTCATTTTATCTATGTATCTTAAGAAATTAAAAAGTCCCTTATATGTTCCTTCTTCAAAAATGTAGGCCTTTTCAAGAAGCATATTGATATTGTTTTTTCTTCTTTCTCCGAGCGGCATTGAGATCGCATAATTATAATAATTTGTCAAATCAAGCGCCTTCCAGATAAGCGAAGAAATAGACATATTTTTATTATCCGCTCTTAAGATATCCACTATATCAAATATCCTCTTAAGCTTTTTGGAAATTCCATCATCGTTATTGTCAATATAATAAAGACATTTATCATACAAAAGGCATCTTTGCTTAAGCTTTTTGCTTGCATAATCACATATAACGGAAAGAGCGTTTTCATCAAGTCCCGCCATAGGTGAAATCAAAACCGCAGCAAGAGGTATATCCTGACGTATGTTATCAACAACGGATAAAAGAGACATTATGGTTTTAATTTCAACGGCTTCAAAATATCCGCCGTTATCATCCACATATGCCGGAATTCCCGACTTGGTCAGGATATTATATATAATTTCTCCGAAGCCCTTTACACTTCTTGCCAATACAACTATATCCTTATATGAGGCTTTTCTGTAAATATCCTTATCTTCGTCATATACATGTTGCGGATTATCTCCCTCGACCAGTTCCTTAATTCTTTTTGCTATGACATATGCCTCTATCTCGGATCCGGATAATCTTTCTTCGGTTTCAAAGTTATCCGCCAATATTATTTCCGTTGTTTCATCAACGAAACCGCTTATTGAAGGATCAGGTTCCGGAAATTCTTTTGTTGGAACAAGTTCTGTTTTTTCGTTATAATCGATTCCTCCAAGATCCTCGCTCATAAGCTGATAAAAGAAATAATTAACAGACTTAAGAACGTTTGCTCTTGAACGGAAGTTATTTGAAAGTTCAATCTTTATTTCAGGGCCGTTATCCTTATAGGTCTTATATTTTGAAAGAAACAAATCCGGTCTTGCCATACGGAACTTATATATACTCTGCTTAACATCTCCGACCATAAACATATTATTTCTTCCGCTGTTTATACCCGAAACGGAATTAAGTATTTCTTCCTGAAGATAATTACTGTCCTGATATTCATCTATAAAGATTTCATCATATTTTTCGGAAATTCTTTTTGCCGCTTCGGTAGGTAAAACACTGCCGTTTTCATCATATCCGGCACATACAAGTTTGTAAGCAAGATGCTCGACATCGGAAAACTCCAAAAGCTTTTTCTTACTCTTTTCGGCTTCGTATTCATTCGAAAACTCTGTCACAAGATGAATAAGCGGAACAAGATAGGAAGCCACATTGATTATTTCAGCCAATATACTATCTGAATCACCGCTTTTGATTTTTATTTTATCAATCATTGCCTTATATCTTTTTCTTATAGTCTGATACTTTTCTTTAAGCTCTTCGTCGTAAGAATCACCCTTACAGGCGGGTAGTCTATTCCAACTGATATTAAGTGCCGTTTTCAGAGCATCAAAATCCTCAGCCTCCAAAATCTTTAAAATTGCTTCCTCATCGCTTTCGGAAACTCCGAAATATTTATCCGGTCCACCCGGCATTTCGCAAACGGACTTTCCATCATTAATATAGTCAAGGACAGTTTTTACGTAAGATTTAACAATCTCACGAAAATCCTTCATCCATTTTGAATTCATAAGATCAGACTTATCTTTTATCATAAGTGCTTTTTCAGCTTCTTCAAGCCAAACGTACGGACGTGAAAAACCTTTTGCAACATTATAAATCTTTAAAATATTTTCTTTTAAAGCTTCATCATTTCTGTCACAGCCAAAACATTCAAGAAGCATTATGAAATCTTCGTTTTTTTCATCATAAAGCTTATCAAACAGTGCATCCAACACATCATTTTTCATAAGCTCCATAATTCCGTTATCACCTATATTGAAATTAGAATCAATATTAAGCAATCCGAAATTTTCTTTTACAATCCTTAAACAAAAACTGTCAATAGTCGTAATATCCGCTCTGTTTACAAGAACAGCCTGTTTCATAAGATGCTCGTTATCGGGTTCTTTTTCAAGCATCTTTTCTATGCGGATTGCAATCTTTTCCCTCATCTGAGCCGCCGCCGCTTTGGTAAATGTTACGACAAGAAACTCATCTATGTCCTTTGGATTTTCTTCATCCGTCATTTTGTTAATTATGCGCTCGACAAGTACAGCCGTTTTTCCCGAACCGGCTGCAGCTGAAACAAGAATATTCGAATCTCTTTCATCAATAGCTCTTTGTTGAGCTTCTGTCCATCCCATTTTTACATCTCCAAACTTTTACTTTCCGAGTGCTTCTTTTATCTTTTCATATATCAATTCTTTGTCCCTGTCGGAATACTTTAAGAACCTTTCTTTATTGCTTCCGTATTTTTTATCAAATCTGCATGCTTCGCTGTAAGCACAATACTCACAGGCACTCTTTCCTCCCGCATTCATAGGATTTTTTTCTATCTCTCCCGACATAATATGTCCGGCTATTTCTTTAGCCTTATATATTGCAAATTGATTTATATCACCGAACATTTCTTCATTATCGTTTTTAAAACCCTTAAGCTTAAGATCCTTATCTCTTTTTTCCTTTGCTCCGGCCTCGTTTTGTGCTTCAACATACGGATCGGCCATATGATAATAATACATACCCTCAGGCATTATCTTAATCTTTTGATCCTCTGATTTTCCCTTATTATATTCCGCATCCGCAAGCTCGGTCATAATATTCATATATACCGAAAGCTGAAGTGTAAGTCCTTCATACAATTCACTTATGGAAAAATCACGATTTCCGGATTTGTAATCAATTATTCTTAATTTAAGTTCCTGTGCCTCAGGTGAATAATATATATCTCCTCTGTCTATTTTTCCTTTAAATGTCATTTTGTTTTCTTCATCAAGGCTTACGTCTTTAAAAAAACTATATTCAAAGAATTCAGGTTTAAACATATCTTTATCGGTAATATCCGAAAGAACCCCTGCCGTTCTTCTGCCTATTCTTTTAAGGACATTTAAAAGATAACTGTATCTGCCTTCTTCTATTGTATTTTTATCATAAGAATTTTCAAAAGCAGATTCGACGAAACCGTCAATCATTTCATCACGCTTATCATCCGATATTACAGACCAGTCATTATTCATATCGTCATGAACATGTCTGTACATATGCTCCAGAGCATCATGAAGAATGGTTCCTATATCTCTGCTGTCTATCTTTCTAATCTGTCTTTCCGAAAGTTCAATTACATATTGAAGGAAGTATGAATATGAACAGTTGGCATATCTTTCAAGTGTTGAAACCGATTGAGACATAAGCTTAAGCTTAATCAAATCAGCAACATCTTTAGATAGCTTTTTCGGAATGTTATTATACTTAAATGCCCTGCCGACAGTTTGAAGGTTTTCCTCTCCCATATCGTAATAAAGCTTATAAAGACTCATGGTTTCATTTAGTCTTGAATTATCACCGGACATGATGTGCTGCATTCCTTCCACCAGCGTATCTATGCCCGCCTTCCTGTTACTTACCTTATATTCATTATCCGGAAGAACCTTTGTTTTTGTAAATATATTTGTAATTCTTGATATCACATATGAAGGTCTGAGCTGTTCATTGTTTCCGTCCATATTGGTATATGACAAAAACAGCTTATCCTTAGGCTTGGTCATATTGATATACAGATAAAACTGTTCTATATATGAATTGTTTTTTTCCGTAGGTGCAAGTTCCAAACCAAGTTCTTTTAATCTTTCTTTGTCGGCATCGCTTATTATTCCTGTATTACTTCCCTTCTTCGGAATGATTCCGTCATTAATTCCGAGAACAAACAAAACCTTAATATCATCCAAACGGGTTCTCGTGATATCACCTACAAGAGTCATATCAAGAGTCTGAGGAATCACGCCTAATGTAAGATCCTTTAAGCCTAAGTTCATAAGCTCAACAAACTCATCCGTATCAACGGTATCATCACCCATAATCTCATCCATCTTATCAAATACGGAAATAACCTTCTCATAAAGTTTTTTGTTTACCGACATTCTCTCTTCATAATCGTACTCCGTCATAAAATCACGCAATGTTTTTGTATATACTTTTATAGTATTTTTGCTTTTCGAAAGAGTTTCATAAAACGGGATAAGTATATCGGCAACAAAAGCTCTTATATCCTCAGCCTCGTCAGTCCACTGTCTGCTCCAGCCCGACTTTCCGCGTATACCTCTTTTTAAGACATAGTTTTCAAGAATCTCGATATCATTTTCATCAAGACTCTTAATAATTCCGGCTTTTAAAAACGCAAAAACACTGTCATAAGAGAAATTTTCTCTTACTATTCTAAGCAGATACTCCAAAGAATTGATATATGGATTATTCTTTACCGGAATACTCGCATCCAGAAAAAACGGGATTTCATACTTATCAAAAATCTGCTCCGTCTGTACGGAAATACCGTCAAGATTTCCGCTTATTACAGCAATATCCCTGTACCTGTATCCTTCTTCCTTAACGAGCTTGTTTATCCGATACGCAACGCCTTCTATCTCCCGACGCGGTGTATCATATACCGTAAAAGATATATCCTCCTGAACTTCATCAAATTTATTATACGGAAATCTGAAAATATTTTTCTCAAGAAATGCTATGGCCTTGCTTCCCCTGCTCCATCTGTTAATCGTCTTACCGTCAATCAATATATCATCCAAAATATCAACCGAGTTTCTGATTGCAAGTTCTTTCAAATCCGTTATTGTCTTTTTGGTAAGATAGAAAAGCTCATGTTCTTTTATAATCTTTTTTTTGTAAAACTTTTCATCTATTGTAAATACGCCGTACACTTCCTTTGCGTAAACAATAAGCTTTTCAATAAGCTTAAGCTGAATCGGCGTAAAGCCCGTAAAGCCGTCCAAAACAATTACGCTGTTTTTGATAATTTCCGATCTTGCGACATTATCCGCAAGTATTTCCGTAAGCTGTTCGGCTGCAATATATTGTTCGGATATTTTCTCATCAAACGACTTAAAGATTTCCTGCATATCGGAAAGCTTTTTATATAAAAGCGCATCTTTTTCGCTATCCTTAATCGAAGCCGTAACCTCATCCATTCTTTCTCTTGAAACGTCATATTGATAAAGCTGTGACATAAGAGACTTAACTTCATCGATAAATCCGGATTTATTAAGACTTCCCGAATATATGGACATTTCGCTTTTTCTGTCTCCCGCAGCCTTTCTTAAAAGCATACTCTTTCCGAAATCTTCAAGTACTTTTTGAGGCTTAATATTTAATTCATCAAACACACGAAAACAAAGACGGTTAAATCCTATGACATCAATATTCATTGAGCCCTTAGCAGGGTGCATGGTAACAAGCTTTCGCTGCATTGCCATGGAATACTGCTCCGGTACAAGCAAAATGAAATTCGTGTCAATGTCTTCAATACCGTCTTTTATTATTTTATTATATATAAATTGTGACTTACCCGATCCCGAAGGACCGAGTATCAATTGTAAAGACATATTTATTTCTCCGTAAATTCAAACCCTTACGAAAATGAATCCGCATATTTTTGCGATATCTCTTCGATTTTATCCTTATTCATCTTAAAACATTGAGTTATAAGAGGCGAAAACATACCGCATTCACCTTCAATTATCATCATATAAGCTTTTTCAAACTCGATAGCTTTTCTGTAAGTGGTATTTGTCATAAGCGCATCAAAAGCATCGGCTATGGACACTATCTGTGCCGAAAAAGGAATATTTTCACCCTTAAGCTTTTCGGGGTAACCTGTTCCGTCATATCTTTCATGATGATATCTGCAAATCTCCCAGCTGTAATGATACATTTTCTCTGTCTGATACTCTTTCATATTGTCAAGAACTTCGCATCCCTTTGTTGTATGAGATTTTATCACATCAAACTCCGCTTCCGTAAGCTTACGCGGCTTTAAGATTATTTCATCCGGAATCAAAATCTTTCCGATATCATGATAACAGGAGGCATTTGCTATACATTCCGCATCTTCCTTTTCAAGATTACTTTCAGGAAAATGATTAACAAGCGTATCGCAAATTACCTTTGTTATCTCACGAACTCTCTTTATATGGTTCTTGCTGAACACTCTGAATTCGGCAAGCGAACCAAACATATTGGCAAAACCGTTTTCAAGATTTGAAAGTGCTTCCTGCTTGAGTCTATCTTTTTCTTCCGCATCCGCCGATCCTTCGCCTTTTCCTACCGAAGACGCGTTACTCTCATCTTCGGTATTTTCATTATCTCCGATTTTTTGTTCAAGCTCTTTTATATATATTTTATTTTTTATGCTTCTGTTTACGGCATATCTTATCTTAGCCGCAGAAACAGGAACAACCACAACGTCCGCTGCTCCGTGCTCAAGACATTTTTCGGCATTTTCGTCATCCAGCTCCTCGGTCATAACAATAACCGGAATGTATTTCATGGCAGTGCTTTTTTTCATAAGACCCAAAATCTGATATACATTCATATTCGGCTGATTTAAATCTATAATCGCACATGCAAGATTTATGCTCTTATCGGATATAGCACGAATTGTCTGTGCGCCGTCAATCGCCTTAACAATCTCATATTCATTATTTAACGCCTTCGATACATCATTCAAAAGCTTAAAGCTGCATGTTGAAAGCAAAATAAATCTCTTTGATTCTCCCATGATACCCCTCCATACATTACTAATTCAAAAGCTCAACAATATTCTGATTCTTCTCTCTGAACCAGATTCTGTTAACATCCTTATCCAAAAGAAGTTTAGCGTTGTTTATAACTACCAGACAACCTGCGTAAGCTCTGCCCGAAACCCTTATACCTATTGCATTTGAATTTCTGTAAAGCTCGGTTGTAAATGTATCTTTTTCTTTCTTAAGGTCATCCATCTCATTCATAAGCTGATGCATTGCAGTCCTTACGTTTTGATACATAGGCGAATCTTTTAAGATATCCAGCTTAAACTTAACCTCAAGCTTCTTTAATTCTTCTTTGAAAACCGTTATCTTAACGGATAAGTCCTTTATCTTTGTATCCCAATCTCTGAGTTTGCCTACAAAATACTCATTTGCTCCGACGTCAAACTGAGTCTTAAGTCCCATTTTATTTCCGAGTTCGGCAGCTTCTATACCGTAAATCGCAGAAGTTATTCCTCCTACAATCGCACCCTTTCTTCCGGAAATTTCAACTCTGTTCATAGCTATGCAATTACAGTTATACAAATAATTGCTTCTGACATCGTGTTCGGCATAAATTTTAACATTTTCAAAATATTTGCCGCTGATATCATTTCCGGCTTCAATAATACCCATTCCTTTTCCGAGTACGCCCTGCTTAACAAGAATATCATGTCCGGCCTTTAAGAATGCTGCTTCAACGCATCCCTTAACTGTAATATTTCCGGTTGCTTCAATAATCGCACGAGGTTTAACATCTCCTCTTACTTCCACATCACCGTCAAAATTGATATTACCGCTTGATAACGATACATCACCGTCAACAACATAAATCTTGTTTATTGTAATGTTTCCGTCTTTTTCTTCTATACAACCCGTAACCGTGGCAATGTATGTTATCTCATCATCAAGAAGCTTAATGTTTTTACCCATAAGCCTCGGAATACTTTCAACATTCTTAGGATGAATGAGCTTACCCGTTACGTCAAATCCGTACATACCGCGTACCGCAGGATGATATACGGCAATTACCTGCCCCTCTTCAACCTGTTCGAAAAGAGTAACGTTTGCATAGTTAACAGATCCGTCTTCATTAAGTTCCGGCTTATGATCCAATTCTCTCTTAAAGAAGTACTCATAATAAGCATCCTGACCTTCTGTAGGAAGCTTTCCCTCTGCTATTACAATATCCTCTTCTTCAAATTTTTGACCGGCAACTATTTTATCTATAACATCTTTTTTAACACCCTGTCTGACACCGCCGAGTCTTAATGCTGCTGCTATCTCCTTTTCGGAAAAACCCGCCTGACCGCTTATATCCGGGAGCTTTATAAATGCGAACAGCTTATCCTCGCTTATATTTATCGTTACCCTTTGATTTTCGGAGGTCCAGACAGTATTATCTTCATCGCTTATATTATCTACCGGTGTTACAATTACATCCAAAACATCTTCATCTGATGATTCGTCTTCAGTCAACATTTCATCCGGTATGTCGTAATCCACAAATTCAAAATCATCATACGATACCAGCTCTGAATCAGGATTTGATAAAACAGATTCGGAAACACCGAAATTTTTAAGATTAATTCTGTGGTTTTGCATATCGACGGAGCTCCACATATGTTGAGCATATTCCGATACGTCAACCCCATCTTCAAGTCCGAGTCTTATCTCCCTCATTTCACGATGTGAAAAAAGGCTGTCCTCATACCATCCGGTATCAACCTTCGACATTAATCCGAGTCTTAACTCTCTCATCTGCATCCAGTTATACTCGGATTTGGCATACCTTGATATATCAAGTTTTTCTTCAAGTCCCCGTCTTATTTCATACATCTGACCACCGGTTAAAGAACTGTCAAGATAAAATGTTATATCAATACCATTCTTTAAACCCAGTCTGATTTGTTCAAGCTGCTCTTCGTCATAATCCGCATCTATATAAAGTTCAATATTAACACCGTCTTTAAAAGCTTCACGTAACTCTTTCAAGATCTCAACGTGATAGCCTTTTTTATAATATGGCATAAGATTGATTCCGTCTTTAAGCCCATGTCTGATTTCGCGCATCAAAAGATAGTCCATACTCTTATCAAGATATACGGACACATCAACCCCTTCTATTATGCCGCGACGGATTTCTCTCATCTGAAACCAATCATACTCTTCATCTAGATAAGGAGTTACATCAATTTCACTTTCAAGGCCTTTCCTGATCTCAGCCATCTGAAGAAAGATGTATTTTTTGTCGGCGTATATACTTACATCCACACCGCTTCTGACGCCTTGTTTTATTTCGTCAACCTGAAGGCGGTCAAAATTCTGTGTATGAAATACTTTCATACGCTCCAATACTTCTAAATCAGATATCTGAGTTGTTTTTTTCTCGATCCCCATAACACTATCTCCATAAAAAACAGGTCAATTCCAACAGCACTCCAAAATTTGCACAATTATGTATAATTATATCACAAATAAACTTTTAAGTGTAGTATTTTTTCACTTGTTTTATATGCAAAATAAGGCTATAATATAAATGGTTATGGTAACCTGCTAAACCAAAAAGGAGGTATATTATGGATAATCCAAACAAATTTAAGATTTATTCCAAATATAATAATCTTATCGCTTTAAACATTCTTCCGGGACATTTTGCAACATCCTCATCACATATCAATTATTACATTGATATGACGTCCTTGAAAGCAAGACGTACCGAAGCAAGGGCAGCCGCAAAGGCTCTTGTTCAGGAATACGTTACCACAACGATTATTGATGCAATAGTTTGTCTTGAAGGAACAGACATTATTGGTGCTTATCTTGCTGACGAACTTACAAGTGCGGGAATTATGTCGGCAAATATGCATAACACTGTATATATATTGACTCCTGAGCAAACCTCAAGCGGTCAGTTAATGTTCAGAGAGAATTACCTGCATATGATCAAAGGAAAAAATGTTCTTGTTATTCTTTCCACGGCAACAACAGGAAAAACCATCAATTCAGCTCTTGAATGTATAGAATATTACGGTGGTAAAATTGCCGGTGTTTCGGCTATCTTCTCAGCTGCAAAGGAAATACACGGTCATACAATAAATTCCATCTTTACAACAGATGATATTCCAAATTATCTTACCTATCCGGCTCACGACTGTCCGATGTGTAAATCAGGTCATCCTTTAACCGCAATCGTAAACAGCTTCGGTTATTCAAGGCTTTAAGAAATAGGTAAAAGATAATACATCAATCAAGAATATAATTCCCTGCTTAAGAATATATTATATTAATCTTAAGCAGGGAGTTTTTATTATGTCTTCAAAAACCAAAATAGTTGTCCTAAAGTCAAAAGAACTTATATACACAGCCATATTTGTAATACTCGGTATCCTTCTTGTTTCACTGCTTATCTATATGTTTTCTCCGTCAAAGGATAACAGGAAAGACAAAACCGACAAGGAAAAAACACCGGAAATAACCGAAACGCAAAAAAGCCAAAATGGCCTTCCCGAAAACAACGATAATGCCGGTTATAAAACAGCCCCCGACGCAACCGTAATACCTCCTCAGGACGCCGAAAGCGTATCATCCCCGGCAGCAAGCCCGAGCACTGAAATATCATCCGAAAAAGGAGCCGAAAATGAAAGTAAAGTTACATACAAATCGGGTGTCTATTCTTCTGTCATGAACGTGGGCGGACAAACCGAACTCCAATTATCCGTTACGGTTGACAACGGAAATGTTTCACACATCGACATAACCAATCTTAACGAAACCGTAACTGCCATGTATCCTTTAATCGAACCGTCATTGGATGAAATAAATGCCCAGCTTGAAACCGGAGCATCTTTCGAAAACCTCACCTACTCCAAAGAAAACCAATATACCACCATACTTATTATTCAGGCCGCGGAAGATGCACTTTCAAACTAAAAAATCCCCCCATCTTTTTGATGGGGGGATTTTTTATCTACCCTGCGGTCCCTGTCCAAAGCCGCCCATTCCGGTTCCCTGACCGTATAAGTATCCTGACATTTCTATGGTGTATGTGTTGCTTCCTACGGTAAGTGTGTAGGTTCCGTCGCTTTCTATATCAGGTGAGCTTATTACTATGGACTGGTACGCTTTATCAGGTGTATAGCTTACGATTATATTTCCGTCGCTATCAGAGAGTGTAATTGGGGTTCCGCTTTCTACACTTGATGAAAGCTCGTAAAGTATCGAACATTGTGTTGAGTCGGATCCAAAGTTCATAGCCATTCCGCTTGCTCCGGCAGATACAAATGTACCGCCTGTTATATATCCGTTAATCTCGTAATCTATCGAACCGTTTCCTCCGTTGTTCGGGCCGCTTACGTATGTTTCACCTCCTGTTACCGCAAGGGTTCCGTTTGAGTCAACACAGTCTCCCGCTGCCGATATATTTATTATTCCTCCGTTAATTGTAAGCGAAGCATCTGTACTTCCTCCTGCATTTAAGCCATCATCGGAAGCTGTAAGATTTATATTTCCACCGTTGATTTCCATGGTATGTGCTTCCAATGCCTCATAGCTGTTACTTATCTCAACGCTGCCTCCGTTTATCGTAAGAAGCACATCCGCATGTATTCCGTCATCTCCGGATGAAAGTATAATCTCTCCGCCATCAATAATCACTTCATTATCCGAATGAAGTGTATCGTCTGCAGCATCTATATCAAGACTGCCGCCGTAGATATAAAGTCCTCCGTCAGCCTTTATTCCCTTGGTTGAATTTTCAAGATAATCGTCGGCATCATACTCAGTTTCTTCCGCATCATTTTTGTTTACATCACTCTCCTTATTTTCATCTGCTGCTTCAGACTGATTATCTGTTATTTCAGTGTTAGAACCGTCCTCTTCTATCGGACCGCCTTTTCCCATTCTACCTCCTTGTCCTTCTTCAAAACCTTCCGGCATCTGACCTTCCTGCATATCCGGCGGTGTCATTCCGTCAGGCATTTCGCCGCCCTGCATATCCGGCGGTGTCATTCCGTCAGGCATTTCGCCGCCCTGCATATCCGGCGGTGTCATTCCCTCAGGCATCTGTCCTCCGAAGCCGCCTCCCATCATATTATCGCTGTGGAACGCTCCGTTTTCATATCCGCCTCCGGCTGTTATATTGTATTCTCCGTCATAAATATAAGTATCTCCCGACGCATCTATACCGTCATAGCCGGCTTCAATATTAAATTCACCTCCTATTGCATAAAAGAAACCAAGTGTTTCATCATCCGCATTTTCAACATGTATTCCGTCTGTTCCGCTTGTTATATTTATGATTCCGTCAGCGACCCTTACACTGTCATTTGCATCTATTCCTTTCTTTGCAGCTTCTATATTGTAAGTTCCGCTTGTAATCTTCACATCATCCTTTCCTACTATTCCGTGTGAGTTTTCACAACTTATATTAAGTGTGCCTGCTCCGTTTAAGGTTATATCATCTTTTGCAAATATTACAGCATCCGCTCCGTCTTCGTCCTCGGCAAACTCTCCCGAAACGGTGAGGTTATTCTCACTGTCAGTTGTAGTTATAAATACCTTATCGGCACTTTTAACATATATTACCGCACTGTTTTCACAAGTTATGTCAACTCCATCAAGTACCAGCTGAACCTTGTCATTTTCATCACATTCCACAATAATCTGACCATTACTCAGGCTTCCTGTTAATCTGTAACTTCCGGCTTTTGTAACAGTAATCACATCTCCGTCAATTGTCACACCGTCAGCATCTGACTTTGAAGCACCGTCTGCCAAAGTTATATCCTCTGCATCATCATAGCTGATATCATAATCTCTGTCAGAAAACATATCATCATCACTTATCACAGTCCCTGATCCGGTAGAATTTACATCTGTTTCCGTTTCTGCCGAGCTTGCGGTAGTCTTTGTTTCACCGCTGTTTGAACCCTTTCCGCAGCCTGCAAGACTAAGCATCATCATTGCAGCCAAGCCTATTGTTAAGATTTTCTTTCTCATATATACCACCTACTCTTTCCTTGATTTATCACATTTATCAAATCCATTTATCAATATATTCCGTTTCTTTTTTATTTCTTTTTATTCCTTTTTACACTTTAAAGCTCCATCTGCTCACTTACCTGAGCCGACATACTTATCTCTAAATTTCCGTTTCTGCACCTTAAATCATCGATAAGTTTCTTTTCGGTATTTTTTTCTTTAAGTGTTATGTTGTAAGTAAGCTTATTAAGGCTTCCGAGATTTGTTGTCTTAACTCTTATCATCTCAACCCTTGTTGTATATTGTTCCCAAATCTCATCAAAGATTTCACTGTAATCAAGATCTTCCGGAACCGTTATATTAAGCGTCTTTTCAAGCGATGAAACATTTCCCTTTCCAAAGCCGACACTTTCATATAACAGAACCACTACACACATTATTATAGTAAAGACGGTTGCGGCGCCCATATAGCCCATTCCGCAGGAAAGTCCGACTGCCATTGCCATAAATATCGCTCCGATTTCTTTAGCTGTTCCCGGTGCCGACCTGAATCTTACAAGTGAAAATGTTCCGGCTACCGCAACGCCTGCTCCTAAGCTTCCGCTTACCATAAGTATTACCACACTTACCACAGCGGGAAGAATTGCAAGTGTACATACAAAACTTTTTGTCGTATGTGATTTAACCCTATAAGTAATCGCAAGTACTGCTCCCAAAACAAGAGCTGCACATATCGTCAATACAAAACCTCCGAGTGTTATATCTGTCTGATTTAATGAATTCATATTTTCAAATAAGTTTTCCATAATTAACCCACCTTTCTATCAATAAAATCAAATCTGATTATATTATCTTTCTTCTCATCCTCAAGCATCTGCATATACGCTCTTCCGTATTTTGAAAATGAAGTTTTTCTTATGTTTTCTTTGCTTAGTATATCCACAAACCACATTGGAATCGCCGTTGCTGTCTTGACTTCCATAAGTGACATTCCGTCCTCAAGTATTTCTCTTCCGCCCGGTTTGGATGTAAGCTTCATATCTTCATCTCTCCATCTTATATTTGTATCAAAGGTCACTCTGAAATTTTCATCATCCTTTGAATAATACGCTGTCCTGTCGTAGCAAAGATAAACCGAAGGCTCAAGATTTTTGTAAAAATCCTTTACATAATCAAGCTCTTTAACTATCTGTCTTTCAAGGAAACCGTTTTCTTCGGTCGGCTCGTCTATTTTAGAATTCCTTTTAAAATAGATTCTTGCTTTGTTTTCCTTCATGGCAACTCTTCTCTTATATACCACTCCGTCGTATTTTTTCTTAAGCTCCACGAAGACTTTATCACCCGGCTTTATCTGACCGTAGCTTCTTACTCTGAGTTTTTCCTTGTACGCCGGACCTTCAAGCGAAACTCTTATAAGTCTCTTATCCGGCGTATCATAATATATATTGCAAATGGTACTCTCACCGTAAGCATCCGGCACCATATAATTTTTGAACGCTTTCTCAATAAGCTTTCTTTGTTCTTTAGTAACCAGATATTTAATTTCATATCTTTTAAAAATTTCATTATTCATGGCTTATCACTCCTTATTGGATTATCTTTTTTTAAGGCGTTTTCCCTTAACTTGTGTTTATGATAAAACACGAACCTTAAATGAACCTTAAGCTTGAAAGAAAATAAAAAAAACGAGATGGCTTTATTAAACCATCCCGTTTTTTCAGTCTTTAAATTCAAGCTTTCTTATTTTTTCGGCTCTTTCTATTATTTTCTCCTTCCAATCATCATCCTGTGCTTCAAGCTGAAATACATTATATCCGTATTGTCGTCCCAGCGTACAAACAATAGCTTCATCATCTATATGAAGAGAGATATGATAATAGTTCGGAAGCTTTTGAGGAAGCGATTGCTTATTATCACGCTGAACTTCCTTCAAGTGTCTGGTAGCGTTTACTATTCCGTCAAATTTTACACCGTATTTTTTAAACAGATTTTTAATATATTTTTCTGTTCTGAAAGAAGATGTATAAATCCATACCTCGTATCCCATTTCCTGGAGCTTGTTTATAAGTTCCGGTGTTCCCAGGCGCAGTCGTTCCTTATATATTTTATCAAATGGAAATTTTAGCGGTGGTTCCGTCTTATGCGTTTGGGGCAATACAAAAAGTACTTCATCCAAATCAAAGGATACCCGCATTTTCATTTCATTCATACTATTCATCCTTCTTAATCTTTTCCATAATCGAAATCACTTCACGCGACCATGTTTCATCGGTACAATCAAGATCGAATTGTTCAAAATCCTTTCCCTCATTCGGAATTCTAACTATCATATTATTATCTATGGTTACCGTTTCACGATAAGTATCCTTGAACAATTTTTCAATCTTTTCCATGCTGGCCTTATTATCCGGATTATTCGAACCCTTTCTCTTGGTTCCGGTAACTATTCCGTCAACATGTACATGATACTTTCTGAAAAGATGATCTATATAATCATAAGAATAATAATATTCCGAAAAAAGCCATATATCATATCCATTCTTTACAAGGAAGTGAAACAATGCAGGTATCCCCAGCTTAAGTCGCTCCTTGTAAAAACGATTTGAAGGAAACTTTAAAGGCTTATCCAAAAATTTATCATTTTCACCTCTGAGCACAACCTCATCCAGATCAAATGTCGCACGCTTATCATGCTTTGAATTTTCAATCATTTTCTCGATATCAGTTTCCTGCGTAAGGTTAACAATCTTAACCGGCATCTTTTTTATACCGCAACGCATGGCTGCAGCCCAGCGATGATGACCGTTTAAAATCATATATCCTTCCGGATGCATTTTTTCGACAAAGATCGGTTCCTCAATAGCTTCCATATCATGTTGCTTTGCTCGTCTGAATTTTTCTTCATATTCGCTTATAATTCTATAGCTTGGACCTACTCCCAAAACACAAAACTCATCATCCGGATTGGGACGAAGCGCATCGCACGATATCTTCTTTTTTGTAAGTCTTTCAAATACACTTGCTTTAACCGGTATATGTATTCCTTTGTTTTTATTAATAAGGTCCTCAAGAAATCTTTCAAGTTCTGTTTGTGGTTTTGCCATATTATTTTTCTCTCTTTCTGATGATTATAAAATATTCTATATTTCAAATGTAAAACTTATAATATTCTCGTTTTTCTTTTCAGCCAAAATTTTACCTTTATGCATTTGCGCAATTTCACGAGCTACCGAAAGTCCTATTCCAAAGCCTCCACCCTTTTGTGTTCTTGCACTGTCCCCTCGATAAAAACGATCAAACATTTTTTCAGGGTCGATATCAGGCAGTGACGCACATGTATTTGATACTGAAAACCTGATATGCTTATCATGTTTCTTAAGCTTTAGATTTATGTCGGTTCCCTCATCCGCATACTTAACCGCATTATCGATGAGTATATTCACAAGCTGAGTCATACTCTCTTTATCGGCCTTTAGATGCACATCCTCTTCTATGTCTTTCTCAATTTTAAGATTTCTCTTTTTTGCGGATTCTTCAAATGAATTAACAGTATTCTTAACCATCTTGGAAAAATCGATTTCCTCAAATTTCAATACTGCCGTACCTTCATCCATCTTTGCAAGAGAAAGCATTCTTTGCATAAGCTCGCTTAATCTTGTGGTCTGCTTTCTTATATTTTTACTCCACTTGCTTTCACCGTTATGAAGCTCCATCGCCTCTGTATTGGCAAGTATTATCGCAAGCGGTGTCTTTATCTCATGTCCCGCATCGGTTATAAACTGCTTCTGTCTTTCAATATTTGCCGCTATAGGTTTTATGGCTTTTTTAGATAATGCAATAATTAAAACAAGCATCAAAATCCAGCCAACAAATCCTATTCCTGCCGATACTAAGGCTACGGCAAGTATCGATTGCGTTTCTTTTTTAATGTCAAGAAATACTATTGTTTTTCCTTTTCCGTCAAAGCTTTCGGAAACGGTATATTTGTAATTATCCGTCTTTCCCTTGCTCTTACCTTCCGATAAAACCGAATTTGCATATTCTTCCGCTTTTTCTTCATCTATTGTTGAAATATGACTTATATCGGTAAAAACCACATTATCCTCTTCATCAATTTTTACCACGAAATAAACCGCCGACAATCTGTCATCCTCGTTAAGAACCGGATTAAAAAGTCGAAATCCGTTTCCGTTATATACAGGCGGTTCCATAGAATTATCCGGTTCTTCCTTTATATCTCCATCCGTTGCGGTTTCAAAAAAAACATCTGGTGAATATTCCGGACGAATTTCAAAATTTCCGTCTTTCGGCATTTTGTTATCCTCAGAAAGCATATTCATAAGGTTTTCATTTTGGTTATTTAATCTTATAATATTTACTACATTTACGGTACCTAGCAATACGACAATCAAAATAGTAATTGCAGTCATGGCAGTAAATATAAACTTTTTTTGAAGCGTTTTAACCATTAAATCTTCTCCAGTCTGTAACCTATATTTCTCTTTGCCTGTATCTCGACATCAGCCGAAAGCTGTGAAAGCTTCTTTCTTAAATTGGAAATGTAAACCCATACGGTACTGATTTCCGCATCGGTTTCATATCCCCACACCTTTTCGAGAATGGTGTCTGCGGATAAATACATTTCCTGATTTAACATAAACATCTCCATAACCTGAAATTCGAGCTTCGGAAGTATCAGCGAATCCTTGTCGGTCTTTAATTCGAAGGTCTTTTGATCAAGTGAAACATTTCCACAGGTAAGCTCACTTGATATGGTCTTTTCTCTTCTTCTTAACATCGCTCTCAACCTTGCCAAAAGCTCATCCATGGCAAAAGGTTTGGCAAGGTAATCATCAGCACCAAGATCAAGCCCCGCAACCTTATCCTCTATCTCAGACTTTGCCGTAAGCATAAGAACCGGTATCTGACACCCTTCGTTTCTCAGCTCCTTAAGTACAGTCAGTCCGTCTTTTTTAGGCATCATAATATCAAGAATTATTCCGTCATAATTCCCGAGTCTTGCATAATCAAGTGCTTCCTCACCGTCATACACCGCATCCACAATATACTTGTGAAATGTCAGTATATCCACAAGTGCATCCGACATATCAATTTCATCCTCGGCTAAAAGTAATTTCATATAATAATTCTCCTATTATTTCTTATTCGTACTGTTTTGATAAATTCTTTTTTATTATAACACTGCTATGTCGTACCTGCAAAGGCTTGTTTTTCTTGACAATAAAAATAATCGGTTATAATATTTATATTAA
>JAFSZR010000138.1 GCA_017459135.1 Lachnospiraceae bacterium
CTAAAGACTTATCCATGCGTGAAGTATATGGTTTGGATCAATCAACTGTGCAGTAGTAATTAATAACAAGGTGGCTCTGCTTGTCCGGAATGGTGGCTCTCGCCACACCGGACAGGCGGCTCCGCCGCAACGGAATATTCATGATTTTATAATTGAACTTCGTACTTCCTTTTCTGGTTTAGAAATGTTTAGTGTCTTAACATATGGATTGTTCACATAAAACCATGCAGGAATATCATTAATTTTATCAGTAATAAAAAACTGAACATTTGTTAATGGTTTTTGTTTTGATGAACTAATTGCTTGAACGCTATTTTTTGACATTATCATTAGTTTTGCAAAATTTTTCTCCTCACTATCAGATAAATTGTCTGGAACTACTGCCAAAGTGTTTGCCATTTCATAAATAATAGCAACAGTATCAATCGTTCCTTCTAAAGCAGTTCTTGCATAAGATATAGCATCACACACAGAAACATTATCTAAACTATTAATGCCGGTAATTTTAACAAATCTATCAACCATTATCTTGTTAAAAGGATTATTAAAACCATCAACAGGATTATAAAAAATAATTATGTCATAACCTTCTTTTTGAAGAAAACGCTGTAAATACATTTTCAAGCTAATTGGTTCGCAATAATCATCTTCAGGAAAAATCCATGGCTGTTTGTCATGAACATTACCCTCAATTATAAATGTTGTATGTATATCTTTATAAACAGCTAAGTCTCTTTGCCACTTTTCTAATTGCATATCATATTTCCTTTACAATGAATTTTTCATTATATAAAGTAATTTCATCACCATTACTTATATGTACTTTATCGTTTTTTAAAACTTGTTTTCCATTTACATACGTACCAAATGAACTAATATCTTCAATGAATGCTTGTAAATGATTTTGATGTAAAAAATAAAACAAAGATAATTTGCTCTCAAAATAAACAAACGCTGTCTTATCTAAAATTTGCTATTATCCACACAAGCTGTTTTTTTACCTAATTGCCTCTATAATTTTCTTTTGTATACTTCATTAAATTTTCAATAAAAAAAATCCTAAATCATACTATCATAAAAATAGCCAAAAGTCTATACTAATAAACGATTTTATTGGTAATATTACACAAATGTTTTGAGGATTATGTAAACTAAACTTCCAGGAAACACGTGTTCATAGAAGTATACATCTTTAAATAATCTTATATATTCTTAGACGTTGCTTTTTCATACTGTCTTGCTCGATTATAAAATGTTGATCTCGCCATCCCACACTTATCAGCAGCCTCACTTATGGTAAGTTTTTTATGTTTCCAAAGCTGATATGCATCATGAAATTCCTCAGGTAAAGGCATTGGTGCCGGTCCAAATCTTACACCCCTTGCTTTTGCAGCGGCTATACCTTCCGCTTGTCTTTGCTTAATATTTATTCTTTCATTTTCAGCTACAAAAGATAACAGTTGCAGTACCAAATCACTTATAAATGTTCCCATAAGGTCTTTTCCTCGTCTAGTATCAAGAAGTGGCATATCAATTACAACTATATCTGCTTTCTTTTCTTTTGTTATTACTCGCCACTGTTCCTGAATTTCCTCATAGTTCCTCCCGAGCCTGTCTATGCTTTTTATGTATAATAAGTCATTTTCTTTCAGTTTCTTAACCAACCTTTTATAATGCTTTCTGTTAAAGTCCTTACCCGATTGCTTATCAATATACATATTACAATCAGGAACTCCCATTTCTTTCATTGCAATAAGCTGTCTGTCCTCATTCTGATCACGACTGCTTACACGAACATAACCATATGTTTTCATATCATTTTCCTCACTTTCTTCATAAAAACAGGGCATCCCAAACATTCATCGGAGATACCCTTAATAATAATTCTTTATTTTTCTTCTTCACATCATAAACAACAATCCAAATGATATAATAATCACATTATAAAAGTCATAAAAATATAATGCTTATTTCAATTTCATGAAGCTTTGTATGAAAAAATCAGGGGCAATGCCCCTGATTTTTTTATACAATATGTACAGCCATAAATTAATTATGGCTGTTTTGTTTTGCCTATCGCAAATATACCCGATAAAATCATATTGACGGATAGAACAACACATACTCCGCTTACTAAAATAACAGGCAAAAATCCGAGTGCCATATTAAAGTTTGAAATGATTATGCCGAGCGTCTGTCCGTAAAAGCAAAGCTTAAATACTTCTCCAAACGACAAGCCGATTCCCGCCTTTTTATTTATCGAATTAACAAAGAATCCGAATATCAAAGAAAGCAATGCATATTTTACAAAATAAACACCGCATGAAGCTATAAACATGAAAACTATATAAGAATAAATAAACGGAATCATCTTCTGTAAACTCTCGTTATTAAAGCCCTCCGAAAGAAAACTGTCAAGTTTGATTTCCTGATATCTTGTAACTCTTCCGCCGACATTATATGCCAGGGTCATATACTCGCTTCCGAAAGCGAGATATCCGCCTTTGCGACGCATCTTCTCATCCGGAAATCTCGAATCTTCGGTGTCGATAATAACCTTATATGTGCCGACAGACATCTCAAATTTTTCTTCAATGCTAAGCTTATCATCCTTATATTCCATAGGTGAAATTTTATTTATAAACAAATTCTCAAATCCGCCGAAGCCCGTTATCACAGCAGCTGTCGGAACCGCAACCCTTACTATACCAAGTGCAAGCATAAGAACAATTACAAAAACCACGAACCTGCTTTTTTTCAGTTCAAGCATTTCCTTATACTTCGATGGTTTAAACATGGCATAAACTATCTGTTCGGAAAAACTCATTTTAATCCTCCTTAATGATAAAGTCTTCCTTTGGAATCTTGACCGTAACAACCGTTCCCAAATCAGCCTTGTTTCTGATTTCTATTCCGGCGCTGCACATGGTCTTAAGCTTTCTTTTTATCTCTTTAAAAGAAACACTTCCGGTAAACTTTTTATCCGGTCCGATTCCCTTTCCGTTATCGACTATCTGAATTGCAAAACAATCAAGTCTTTCATAAATCCTAACAACAATTCTCGGATTACCGGTTGATTTTAATGCTCCGTTTCTTACCGAATTTTCAACTATCGATTCAATGGTTGAAAACGGCACGCGGAAATTGTCAACCTTATCTTCTATTTCGACCGTAAGTCCCTTATTGATTCTTTGCTCCATACCAAGATATGCTTTGATATATTCAAGCTCTTCCTTAAAAGGAACCAGACTGTTGTCTGCCGCCGCCCTGATATTATTCTTCAGATACACCGATGTGTTGTATATCAATCTGCTGTTTTCCTTGTCATCCTTAAGCGAGCTTATGGCTTCGTTAAGCGAATGAAAAACAAGATTGGTATTTATGTTTTTTACAATTTTTACTTTCTTTTCTTCAAGGCTGTTAAGAGCTTCTTCCTTCTTTGAATTAACCTCTTTAACAATTTCCTTTTGAACATTTACAACCATCATGACAAGGAAAATAAATATACCTGTCTGCAATATCGTTCCGTCATATTTTTTATAAAATTTAAAGAACGATAAAATGCCTTCCAAAACACATGCTGCCAAAATCAAAACATTGGCCGCAAAGTTGCTGTAAATGTTTTTATCCGAATACGCATCTGCCGCAAGATACATTATACCCGACAAAAGCAAAAGACCTATTATTATAAGTATCTTTGTAAATACGATATAAGTTGCAAAATCGCATACTCCGCAAATCTGGAAAACAACGCCCGTCAGAAAATTAATCGAATAAGTATATATTCCTATTTCAAAAATCTTTGCGTATCTTCGCTTAAGCGCAAAGCATCTTTGATACATGATATAAAGCACCGGAAGTATGAGAAGTATAACCATACTGCTCATATATATTCCGAAAATATTTCTGAACAAAAGCTGCATAATCGGATTTGACAAAAGCGACCAAAGAGCCGTTGCAAATATAAATGAAAATGCATAGATTGATTTTCTCTTATCAACCTCCGAATTTTTCATAAGCAAAAGGCATATGGTCAATATAATCGATGTCGCAATCAATGAAACCGAAAGCACTATTCCAAAACCGTTGTTATTTATGATATTAAAAATAATATCACTTTTATTTCCGTAATAAATCTCCGGTATATTTCCGCAATACTTTTTATATCCCGATGAAAGGTAAATCGTAATAATATCCCCCGGAGCGGCATTTCCGATTTCAACTATGTTATAGCACGGTACGGCATTTTTCATAAGCTTCTGCTCGTTCATTATACCGTTCGTATAAACAGTCTCTTCACCGATAAGCACCTTGACGTTCTGGAATTCCGTTTTAAATGCTATGGCGGTATTTCCGTTTACATCATCGGGTACCTTATGCATAAGCACGATAACATTATTTACATCACCGTTTACTTTATTCGGCAATGATATTATCTTATCGTTCTCGCCGTTATAGGACTTAAGTATCCAGCCTTCAGATAAATCCGAAATAGTATCGCCCTCGATTTTGTTTTGCCCCTTAGGTGCAAAAACGAAAACAAACAAGCCTATAAATATCAGTCCCGCAAGTGCGGTCATAATTATTATAATATTTAATTGTTTCAGCTTTCGTTCGTTCATAATATAAATCTCCGTCAGAAATCTATTATTTATGTTTCGAATATATTATATCACTTTAATCATATTTTATCTGCTTTAATTATATCTGCTTCATAAGGTTAATCATCTCGATAGCACCGAGTGCACAATCATAACCCTTGTTGCCTGCCTTTGTTCCGGCACGCTCAATAGCCTGCTCGATATTTTCGGTTGTAACGATACCGAACATTACAGGTATGCCTGTCTCCATTGAAGCCTGTGCAATACCCTTTGATACTTCATTGCAAACATAATCATAATGGCTTGTAGCACCTCTGATAACTGTTCCAAGACAGATAATCGCATCATACTTACCTGACTTTGCCATCTTCTTTGCAACAACCGGAATCTCAAATGCACCCGGTACCCAGGCAAGAGTTATATCGTCATCTTTTACATCATGTCTTACAAGCGCATCCTGTGCACCACCGATAAGCTTTGAAACAATAAATTCATTAAACCTTGATGCTACTATTCCTATCTTAATTCCATCTGCTACCATTTTTCCTTCTACAACGTTCATAATTTTTCTCCTTTTCCTTTCCGGGGTTGGAAATATATATTCCCAACCCATTTACTTTCTTGGTTAAATAATTAAAATATATTTATAATAGAATATTATATATCAAGTATGTGTCCCATCTTCTCTTTCTTGGTCTTCAGGTAAAATGTATCGTATGGACCCGGCTCCATCTGAATCGGTACACGTTCTACTATTTCGAGGTTGTATCCCGAAAGGCCGTAAACCTTTAACGGATTATTTGTTAATAGTCTTAATTGCCTGATTCCGAGGTCAACTAGGATTTGTGTTCCTATCGTGTAATCTCTTGCATCTTCGGGAAAACCGAGTTTAAGATTTGCCTCGACGGTATCAAGACCCTTGTCCTGAAGCTCATAGGCTCTTATCTTATTTATAAGACCTATTCCACGTCCTTCCTGTCTCATATATAAAAGTACGCCACGTCCTTCCTTTGCAATCATCTTCATAGCCGCATCGTATTGCTGTCCGCAATCACATCTTGCCGAGCCCAAAGCGTCACCGGTAAGACATTCCGAGTGAACTCTGCAAAGCACCGGTGCACCATCCGATATATCTCCCTTAACGAGTGCCACATGGTGTTCTCCGTTTAATTTATTTATATAACCGTATATGGTAAATTCGCCGTATCTTGTAGGCATCTTTGCCTTTGCCACACACTCGACAAACACCTCATGCTCTTTTCTGTATTGGACAAGTTTCTCGATTGTACCTATCTTAAGATTATGTTCTTTTGCAAATGCAATAAGATCATCCTTTCTTGCCATGGTACCATCGTCCTTCATAATCTCGCAGCACAGGCCGACAGGCTTAAGTCCGGCAAGCTTCATAAGATCAACCGTTGCTTCCGTATGTCCCTGTCTTTCTATAACTCCACCTGGTCTTGCCTCAAGCGGAAACATATGTCCCGGTCTTCTGAAGTCTTCCGACTTTGCATCATCTTCCACAAACTTTCTTGCGGTTATACCTCTTTCTTCTGCTGATATACCCGTTGTCGTACTGACATGGTCTACAGATACGGAAAATGCAGTACAATGATTATCGGTATTTGTTATACACATCTGAGGAAGATTAAGCTTATCAGTATACTCCGGTGCCATCGGCATACAGATTAGTCCTCTGGCATACTTTGCCATAAAGTTTACATTTTCTGTGGTTGCAAACTCTGCGGCGCATATTACGTCTCCCTCGTTCTCTCTATCCTCGTTATCAAGGATTACAACTATCTTTCCCTGTCTTAAATCTTCGACAAGTTCATCAATCGAATTGAATTCCATTTTTTCCTCCTTGGTTATTATTACGGTTTGCCATGAGCTTATAAGTATATCGCAGGCACGCTTTCGCTACTCTCACACGCGCGCAGGAAACTTCTCCTTTTGTGAGAAGTTCTGATGTCGCTCAAAGCCGCGACGGGCTCTTCCAATCACAGATTGGAAGCTGAAACGGTACTAAGCTCGTAAACTCGCTAAGTGCCGGCGTGTTCAAAGTACCTGCTTATACACTTATAAGCTCATGGCAAACCTGATTTTTTTAAAATATAATAGATTAAATAAAACCATATTTTGATAACATATCTATATCTATGTCTGATTTAGATTTTATATTTGTGTCTTGTTTATTATAATTCATCAGTTTTTCGACGTATTTTCCCACGATGTCATTTTCGAGATTTACTTTGTCGCCTTTATTTTTAGTAAGCAAGGTTGTTTCGTTCGCTGTGTGAGGTATTATCGATACTTTAAACACTTCGTCATCGACATAGGCTACCGTAAGACTTATGCCGTCAATTGCAATCGAACCTTTCTCGACTATATATTTTAGTATGTCAGATGTGGCGGCAATCGTTACCCAAACTGCATTGTCTTCTTTTTCCATATTGCGTACGGTTCCGGTTCCGTCGATATGTCCCGACACTATGTGTCCTCCGAATCTTCCGTTACAAAGCATCGCTCTTTCAAGATTAACCTTACTGCCCTGTTTTAATTCTCCTAGTGAAGAACGCCTCATGGTTTCAGCCATTACATCGGCTGTAAAGACATCTCCCATTATCGATGTGGCGGTAAGACAAACACCATTTACCGCTATACTGTCGCCCACCTTTGAATCCTTTGTTACAACACTTCCTTTTATGGTAAGCACAGCCGATTTCGAACCATGAACTATGCTTTTTACTTCACCTGTTTCTTCAACTATTCCGGTAAACATGAATTCTCCTTTCCTGTTTATGGATTATTTTATAATGTTATTTATACGGATTTATATCTGAGTAATATATCACCGTCCATAAGCCGAGTCTCCATAAGTTCAAACCCCGCTGCCATATCCGGCTTTTCAAACCCCTGTCCCTCAACTGCAGTAAGTGCATCTTTACCTCCGAGTATCTTTGGTGCAAGATAAATCATAACCTCATTTACTATACCAACTTTTACGGCACTGTAATTTAAGCTTCCTCCGCCTTCGATAATCACGCTGTCTATACCCATTTCTCCGAGCTGTTTCATAAGCGATTTGAGGTCAATCATTCCCTCTGTTTCGTCAACAAATATAACCTCAATCCCATGTTCGATGAGCTCATTATACTTAAGCTCCATAGCACTCAAACAGCTTTTTAGCCTGTTACTTACCGCCAATATTGTCCTTATGTCTTTTGCTGTTTTCACAATATTTGAATCAAGCGGAATACGCATATTTGAGTCGCATATTATACGTACCGGGTCGTGTCCGCCCTCAAGGCGACAGTTAAGCATCGGATTGTCGGCAAGCACCGTACCTATCCCAACCATAATACCACTGCATCTGTTTCTGAGTTCCTGCGAGTTATGTCTTGATGTTTCATTGCTTATCCACTTGCTTTCGCCTGTATATGCAGCAATCTTTCCGTCCATGGTCATGGCATATTTAAGAATTACATATGGCGTCTTCTTAGTAATATAATGAAAAAATATATCATTTATTGCATCACATTCTTCTTTTAAAATGTGAGTATGCACATTTATTCCGTGCTCTCTAAGGTATTCATAACCCTTTCCGCTTACAAGCTCATTTGGATCATCTGAACCGACATAAACATTTTTGATTTTATGTTCAACTATGGCTTCAACGCACGGCGGCTGTTTTCCATGATGGCAGCATGGTTCCAGCGTTACATACATATCCGCACCTTCCGCATCTTCAGACAAGCTTTTAAACGCCTCCCTTTCCGCATGCAAATCACCATACTTCTTATGATACCCTTCACCTATTATTCTATCATCTTTTACAATAACAGCCCCTACCAAAGGATTCGGATTAACAGCACCGACCCCCTTCTTAGCCAATTCAATTGCGTGTCGCATATATTTTTCGTTATACATATTAATATTTACTCCTTTATTAATACCTATTTTTTCTCACACTACTTAGCTGTGCCTGTTTAGGATTATATATCTGTTGCAGGCACAATCAAAAAACCTGAAGCCAAAAACTTCAGGTTTTAAAATCATAATAATACACAACAAAATATGTGCGTACGCATCCTTCTTCCATCCAGACTCTACTGTCGGCTTTGGACTTTCACCAAATCAACCTTTCGGTTCGCGGGCTGTACCGCCGGTCGGGAATTGCACCCTGCCCTGAAGTGTTATTTAATTTTTAAAACTTCTCGCCTTGTCCTATTGAAAGGAAACCGCTTTCATTTGAACGAAGCAGGAACGAAAGGCCTATATTCTTTCTGTTCTCGTCAGTTGCAACATAAATCTCTCCTGTTTCAACAAGTGACTTCGCAATCTCAAGAACTCTGTCCCTGAATTGCATCATCTCGCGTCTGTCACGGGAGCTTAGCTTAAACATATACTGGTTCTTTGAACTTATCATAAGTATGTTATATGAATGAACATTTTCCTTAGTCTCTCTCATAGCAGAACCTATCATCCTTGAGTTTGCAATTATAACCTCAGCATTTTCATCAGGAAGATATTCCGAAAGTATAAGCTTGTATATCTTAAGATAATTTTCTTCATCATCAGCCTTGACAGGAAGCTCTGCCACAGCAAACTCAACAATGGAATCCGCAAACTTAATCGTACCGCCGTCATCATTTATCTGTGCAGTACATTCCTTCGGAACACAAAGTCTGAAGAATTTATTTTCGATGATTTTTTGTCCGTCCGTAGGCTCTCTTAAAACAAGTGACGGATATTTGACTTCAAGCTTATACATGGCAATAATGCATGAATCCTCACCTGTTTCAGCAATTTCCCTTAGCTCATTATAGATAAATTCTATCTTGTCGTTTACAACAGGAACAAGCTCTATAAGCTTTTCAACCGCAGGCACATAGCCTGTCTTTGCACTGTTAAGGTAAAGCTCGATTTTTTCTTCGACATTATCAGTCTTAGCTGCCTTATACTCAATTACCTTATAGAGATTTTCTTTATCAAAACCGTCAAAGTGGTTATCATAAGCCTTCTCAAAATACTTTATACTTCTGATTTCACCCTTGTAGTTTTCATCTGCCTCCTGCTGCTGATATATCTTTCCAAGCTCATATGCAGCCTGATAACTACCAAGACCAAGTGCTTCATTAAAGGCTTTTTCTATCTCATAGGAATTAGCTATGTAAAACACCTGGCTCTGCTTATAAAGTGCAATCTTAAGAGCGGCAGCACCGCTTCCGGCCTGAACGGCTCTTTCCCATTTTTCTACACAGCTTTGTAAATCCTCGCCACCTAATTCCTTGATATCCTTAATATATGCATCCGCTTCAAGAATACCGTTTGCGGCAGCCTCTTCAAAATACTTGAGTGCTTTCACGCCGTCTCTCTTTGTTCGGAGAACACCATAGTAATAAAATCTTCCGAGGTAGAACGCAACTCTCTTATGTCCAAGTCTGTGTGCATTCTCATACCAGTTAAGAGCTTTCATATAATCCTTTAACTGCTGGTCATATATATTACCCAGAAGGAATGCAAGGTCAGGATCCTTTGTTGCATCAAAGAGCTGCTTCGCATAGCTTATGGTCTTTTCCAAATCCTTATATGGTGAATCATCATCAAAATAAAGCTCAATAAGAAGATAGCTTGCCTTAATGCTTCCAAGCTTAAGCGCCTGCTTGGCAGCCGCCATGGCACCTTCATAATCCTCAAGATAATAACAATATACAGCCTCGCTGTAATACTGATTATCCTTACGGTTTGCACTCTGATCACTCACAAGAGTCGGATCAACAAACGCAAAAGAGTTTGCAGTCTCGAAGATTATCTCTTCATACTGCTCTATGATATCCATATTGGCACATACAAACTTCATACAAGCAAGTCGCTTACCCTGATAAAACGCAAACGTAACTACACCCTTTTCCATCTCTTTATGATAGAAAGTAGTGCATATTCCGTCGGCATACTCTGTTATATAAGCCTTAAGCTGAAGTTCCTCATCAAATGCATCATTACAATATCTTAAATAATTCTCAAGAGTCTTCTTGGAATCTCTCGGTATACTGTCATAGGAAACATACATAGCAAAGTCCTTGTATGTAAGGCTCGGTGCATAATACTCTTCGTCCGTTTCCTCGTTTATCGTCTTAACCCAATCCTTAGGAAGTTTATGTATATAACCGTCAACCTGGTTGTGGACATACGTATACTGATATTGAAGCTTTGAAGCCTCAATCATCTTATATTTAGGTTCTTTGCCTTTGGCACGTCTTGCTTCCGAAATAGCTGTATAAAGCTTATCCTTTTCCTCAAACTCGATACTGTCCTCATGGCTGCTTGCATACTCAACTCTTTCGTATGCGGACTTTGCCTTTGTATCTCCCAGATCAGCAAGCTTCTTGTACCATTTCATAGCCTTCTCGTAATCAACAGGTACTACATAATCACTCTTGTTTCCATACTGATCGATTCTGTTAAGACCATTCTCATATATACTTCCGAGATTCATATATGCAGCCTTAATTCCGCACTCTGTCGACTTTTCAAAATATGTAATAGCCTTTGAAAAGTTCTGTATTTCAAGAAGCATCTTTGCAAGCTTATAAATCATCTCCCCATCATTATTAAGCTTGATATACTTCTCATAATATGTCGCAGCCTTGGCCTTATCTATCTCGGTTTTACTATTGCTATACTTACCGGTTTCATAGAATTCGCCCATAATCTTAAGGGCATCTGAGCCAAATGATTTATAACTTTCATCCATGATGGCAATATCGGCAATTTTCTCAAAAATTTCGACAGCCTCCTCGGGATTGCCATTTTCCATAAGGTTAATACCTTTATCATATTGGAGTTCGACATTACTCTTTGTGGATTTCTTCTTATTACCAATGTTCGACAAGAAAGGAATCTTTCCAAAGAAATCACTAAGCCTTCCCATTTGACTTCCTCCTTACAATTCAAAAATAGTATAATATCAATGTTAAATTATATCATAGAAAAAACCCGAGTGCAAGCACTCAGGTTCAATGTTGTCTATGTATTTTTATACAAATTTTTTCATTCTTAAGCCTTTATTTTATCAATTATATCCATAATGATATTTTTATCCTGTATAAATGTCAGAATGCTGCTGTCTTCTATCTGGGCAACCGCCCTGTCACATATATCATGTCCCGGAAGATTCGCAAAAACCGCAAACATTATCCATACAAGCAAAAGTCCCAAAGCCCCTCCGAGAATCGCCCCGCCGACTCTGTTTAATCCTCCGAGAACAGGGAGCTTCGTAACAAGTCTTAACGCAATAATTATAATTGCAAATATTATGCTGATCAAGGCAAATGTTATCAAATATGCTACCATTCTCATAGCCCTTTGTACCACAAGCTTAGCTATATAATCATAAAAGTTATCAGCTTTAATTTCAGATTTTTCACCGTAGGAGTTGCTCTGCAAAAGCTCATTTTTAAGACTTTTCGGAAGACTTAAATTATTGATTATATTTTCCTGGTCGCTCTTATCGGGATCATAGCTGTAAACCTGCTCCTTAAGACTCTTAAGAATAACCGGATCCGTTAGCTCCATTCCTGTTTTTTCTTTGTATTCGCTTTTAATCTTATTCTCAATATCTTCTTCTATTATGGCACTGATTCTTTCGGTAACATAATCGTCCATATCGGTCTTATCCACCAAAATATTATACATAAGCGGAGAAAGAAGATATGCAAGTAAAAATGTAGCTATGGAAACAACTATTCCAAGCACGCATCTTACAAGACCTCTCCAACAGCCTATGGCTATGCCTAATATTATTATCATTATGGAAATCACTGTAAGTGTGTTCATTTATATCCTCCCGGAGGTTATAATTTATGTTGTTTAACTCTTAAATCACCCTTCTTGAATTAAGTAAAGTCAAATTTTTCCGACATCTCGGCTCTTAAATATGAATAAAAATCCGCCCATGCATAGGCACTCATATACTCACCTCTGTAGGCATTAATCGCATCTACATCTCCGTCCAGAAATCTGTACATATCGCAATCCACAAGCTCAGGCACAATTCTCATTGATCCCTTTTGAATATTTAATATATCGCTTATTCCGTATTCATCAAGAGTATCCTTAAGACTTCTTATGATAACATCAAGCTGCTTTTGCATGGAACGGTCATAAACACCATCCTCCCACAATGTCGTAAATGCCTCCGCACGTGTTATGCTGCTGCCTCTTCTGTCTATAAGATATGCAAAAAGCTCCTTAGCTCTTGAACGTCTGAAATCAACCTGTCTTCCATCTACAAATACATCAAAGTTTCCGAAAGTATTAACCTTTACCCTGCATGAATTTCCGTCGCCGGTCTTATACGGTTTATGCGAATATGCAAATCTTAATTCCTCAAACAGCTTATCCTTACTTACCGGTTTAATGATATATCCCTGTGCATGAATCGAAAATGCATCGACTGCATATTCGGTATAACCTGTTAAAAATACTATCGCTATATCAGGCTTTTCTTTCTTGATAAGCTTTGCAAGATTTATTCCGTCGATTTCGGGCATATTGATATCCACCAATGCGATATCCACGGCATTTTCACGGATATAATCGAGTGCTTTATACGGATTTGTAAAGCCCGAAACCTCATCGGTTTCCTTCATATCTTTGCACATGATAACGGTATTGTCCAAAATAAGCTTTTCATCATCTATACAAACTATATTCATATTATACGCTCCCCTTGCATAATAAATGACCGACATAGCTGTCGACAAATCTTTTATGGTTTTTCGTCATCAACCATATATATATTTATCACAATATGCCGGTCAATTCAATATAACTTGTATATTTAATGCTTTATCTTTACTTCGGAATACGAATGGTAATCGTGGTTCCTTCACCTATGGTACTTTCGATATTTACCACACCGTTACACATTTTTTCTATTCTTTCCTTTACGTTTTTCACTCCTATATGCGAGCTTTCCATAGTTTCCAGTGACTTAACATCAAAGCCCTTACCGTTATCCTTAATTACGATTTTATGGAATCTTTCACCGCAATCGGTTGATATGGATACGACTCCATGCTCTCTTATTCTGACACCGTGCCTTATGGCATTTTCAACCATAGGCTGGATTGAAAGTGCCGGAACTGAAAAATCTTCATCCTTTATATCATAAATCATTTCGATTTGCGGAAAACGCACCATTTCTATTTCCGAATAAATCCTTGTATGCTCCAGCTCCTTCTTAATCGGAATACATTCATCCTTATCAAGTGATTCAAGATTTTGTCTTAAATATTTTGCAAACTTTTCCGTAACCTCCGAAGCTTTTTGCGGATCAATCCGACACAAGGCCTGAACGGTTGATAATGTATTATATAAGAAATGAGGTTGGATCTGTGACATCATTATCTTTATACGCTGCTGTGCCTTGATATCCTCCTCATGCTCTCGTACAAATCTCAAGTGAAGCCAAATATAATAAAACGTACAACAGCTAACAACAGTTATGGTAAGAAACGTCATTGGATTTGCCAGATAGCTGACCTTTGAATCAAGCAATACCGAGATTACAATAAGCACACCGTTTAAAAGCGGTATAGCCGCCGTTTTGGTTCCTACAAGTTTTATCTCCCTTATGGAAAGACTGATTAAAATTGCAAGTAAAATTCCGCTTACGATATGGCAGGTATATCCGAGCGGTCCCCTTACAAAAGAATTACTGTCATTTATGGTAAAGGCGATATCCGTAAAAAAGGCAGACAAATAAACAATTGTATTTATGATAAACAACACGGATGCTATAATATGTCTCTTATAAACATCCAGCATGTATATAAAGCTCAAAATCAAAAGCGGTCTTATACAATATCCATATATTGCCGCAACCTTTCTTGCAAAAGGTACGGAATCTATTACTTCAAAATAATACTCCATATAATTCTGAGCAATAATACTAAGAACGATTAATATAATCGCAAGCATTATTTTTCTTTTTTCTCTGTTGATATATGAATCTATAAAAACGGCAACCGCAAGAACAACAAGCTGCAGCAGCAAAGAAAATATTATAATTAATATGTAATTTTTACCTGACATCTTTAATCTCCTCCGTATCGGATCTTGTTTTTCTTTGACGCGGTTTAAGGCATAAAGATATAAGCTTAATCAAAACAAAATATACAACAGTCGTTGCAACAAGCGGCAAACCTGTCTCAAGGCTCTCGGTTCTTAATATATCAAAGACCTTCGTCATATCCCTTACCGCTATATATCCGACAACCGACGTTGCTTTAAATATCGTAATCAGCTTATCATTAAAATCATATCTTATATCTTCGCCCGAAACGGCAAAAAGCTTTTTTAGATAATCCTTTGTATCAAAAACATAAAGTCTGTAATTTTTTTCAATCATCCCATCATCAGCCCCGGCGCCGTATCTTTCAAGAATCGCATATATTTTTTCGGAAAGCAAAAGACCAAAGCCCAGTGAAGAAGCTATAATACCACCCGCATACATATCTCTGTAATATGTATAATATAAGATCATAATCAGCATGATGGCAGGAACTCCCTGCAAGAACCACATAATAAACCGCGAAAGTCCTCTTCCTATAAAGCCGCTTCTTCTGCTTGAAACATATATCAAAAGACCGAACGGTAAACCGACACATACCGATAGTATTGTAATTAAAAGCGTAACAGCAATACCCTTAAGAAAAATCTTATATCTGTCATCTTTTACGAATACCCTTTTAAAGCTTCTATTAAAACTGCTTAGTGCACTTTTTTCCGAGCTGTTTTCAACAACACCCTTTGCCCGGCATATACATACTCCACCGCTATAGTCAGGCACACTGAAATAAAGTTTTTCCATTCTTTCATCGGTGATTGTTATTGAACCGCACCCCATATCATAAGTGCCATCCTCAGTACCCGAAAGCAAATCCGTAAATTCTGCTTTTTCAAGTTCAAGACCATATCCGTATTTTTTACAAAAGCCAATGGCAATATCTATTTCATATCCAACAGGCTTTCCGGCAGACATATATACAAAAGGAATATTATTTTCCTCATAAGCCATCTTTATAACCTTATTTTTATCCGGAAGCTTTGAATAATCCTCACTTGTTTTATTATTCGTTTCATTTCCGAACCATTTCTCATCCAATATGGCCAGCTTGCCGTTTTCTCTTATTTCGGACAAATATTCCGAAAATTCTTCACAAAGCTTCTTTCCTTCCTCATCCTTCGGAAATACGAAGCCATAATCGGATGGTTCAAGATATCCGTCTATCAAAATAAGTTCATCGGTAGAACGAATCGCAGAACGGATGATAGGCTCATCATCGGCAACCCCGTCAACTACTCCGGATATGAGTGCCCTGTAAGCATTATCCCTGTTATCGAAGTATTTTATCCTGGCATTTGGAAGTGCTTTTTCAACCGATTTGTCAAAAATATAATCGGAAACCACACCTATTGTAATGCTCTTATCATTAAACTCTTCCAATTTAACGGGCTTTTTCTTTTCTTCGTTCTTACCGCATGCTGTAATAAATGTACACAAAATAAGAATCAATATCAGCAAGCCTGTTTTACTTGATTTATTATATTTATTCAACTTCCGTCTCTGCTCCATCTTCATAACTGACATCTTTACAAAGCTCCTTTATATCTTCTGCATAATCGGCTCTTTCAAATGCTAATGTATAATAATCATCACAATAAGGGTCATAAGGAACCTCATAATATTTCAACCAATAATAGCACGCATCAACCACACTTCCCGCATTCCTGAGAAGATTATCCAATCTGCTGTAATCATCGGACTCCAAAATATAAACCACATATTTAGCCTGCATCTTAGGATCGCCTATATTGAACTTAAATCCTTCTCCTTCACCGCCCGGACCGAACCATTGTTCCGCAAAAAGATATAATTCTTCCTTTTTTACATAGGCTGTAAATTGTGCAAATCCATAACCTCCGTCACGATTGACCCATTGATCATATTCATTATAATAACCGTTGGTCATGTTATCATTTCTTGATTCGGCAAAATCCTTTTTATCTATCGTCTTTCTGTTGACTTTTTCCGTATATGCTTCATCATCGATATCCCATATATCATTATTATAATCTTCAAGATTGGATGATTTAAACATGGACTCGGCTCTTATGTTACACATAACCCCCATTGCCGCCGTTTCATTTCCGTCAAAATGTTCCAGAAGGCTGAGCCACAAATACTGCTCTTCGGTAATATCCGGCAGTGTATCATATTCCATTTCAGGAATAATCTCCACCTCTTCTTCGATAGGAGTATCCTTGATTACTTCTTTCTTTTTCAGTTTTGAACCGGGAAGAATGTGCTCTACGGTAAAAAACATAAATACGGCAAAAATTAATCCTGCAATGAAATAAACTGTTTTTCGTCTTCTGAAATTAAAGCTTTTTTCATTTTTTGTTCTTTCTAAAATATTTAAAGCCTTTGTTTTTTCATCTTCAATGTATGAACGCATCCTGCTTCTTCGATTTTTATATTTCTCATCAATTCGTTCTCTGTGTTTTTTTCGTATCCTGTCGTGTCCGCTTCGTCTTAAAGCTATAAATTCATCGGTTTTCTTTTTTCTTTCTTCGAACTTATCCTTACGTTCTTCATCATCCTTAATAAATTTTTCTTCTATCTTTGCTCTTCTTTCCTTAAGGCGGGCATCATACATTTCCCTGTGTTTTTTTAGGACTTCTTCATTTCTTTTTCTTAATGCTTCAAGTCTTCTGTCGTTTTTCTCAAGGAAATTTTCCTGACTTTTAATGGCCTTGCTATATCTTTCATTTACCCTTTGATAACCGGCACTTACCTTTTCTATTCTTTTTTCCTTCTTTATCTCGTTTGGCTGTGCGCTCATATATTCCTCCGAAAAGCTTTTTTTCTCACAATCTCGTTTATTATAACATACCATGCCCAACAAAAGTCCAACAAACAAATAAAAAATATAAAAAATACACCTTATTTGTTGGACTTTTGTTGGGCAGGCCATGATACAATAATTAAAAATATTTATTTAAGAAAGGATTCCAAAAATGAAAATCAAAAAAACACATCTGTTGACAGTATTATGTTTTATCCTTGCAGCATCACTTTGCGGTTGCGGAAAGGATAAAGACAAAAAAGACGCAAAAAAACCGAACGAAGCATCCTCTGAAGCTTATCTTTCTTATAATGGTACAGACATTGTTATGGGAAGCAGCTTCGATGCGATAAAAGATAAGCTGGGAAATGAAACAGCGCCTTCCGAAACTATTCAACCATGTGACGGCGGTGATTACGTTACAACGATTTATTTCTATGAAGGAATCGAAGTAACCAAGCTTGAAAGAGACGGTTCAATAGTAAATATCACATTATCCATGAACGGTAACAGTGATGCATCGATATGCGGAAAGATTAAAAAAGGGGATTCAACGGACTCGGTCAAGGAAGCCTTCGGTACTCCTGCATCCGAGGATGAATATATGTTAAACTATACTATAGGAACTTCATCGGTTGTCATATATACAGACAACGGTGTTGTAACAGGTGCCGCATTATTTCCGGCACAATAAAACTCTATCAAACCCTTAAAAACAGGTGTCGCCCATATGAGCGACACCTTGTTTTTTATCATTTAATTTATATAATAACCTGCAACACATAACTCCAAATGGTTTATTATAAATCCTCACTACCCCGTTTACTTTATATCCACACTTCCCGCTTCATACGATTTGCCACCACAGATAATATATAAATCATATCTGCCCGACCATTCATACTCATTTGATAATATAGCTGAGAATCCGACCTTTCCCGTTATATCATCGGGAAGCTTCTCCCCTCTTTTTTCTATCAGTTCCTTCTCGTATATAGGAAATGCTTCAAAGGTATATGTATCACTTTCATTTTCAAGTCTTACATACACTCTTCCGTTTTCAATTTCGGCACCGTCATAAATTCCACCGTATATTCTGATACCGTAACCAAGTACATCGCAAATCGCAAGAGCATTTTCATCTGTATCCTCTCCCTCTCCAAATGAGTTTTCTCTTAGCGGTGCATACATAAACGGTGCCGTACCAATTATCCTTCCGAGATTTCTTTCGACTATCTCATATACAAGGTCGCAATTCCCGGAAATCGAGTTTACATCCGGACAATCAGTTCTCTTAAAGGTTGCATTGGCGTAATTATCAATCATAAACGGCAAAAGAGCACGTCCGAATGAATCACGCACCATATATAAAGAACTGTCATCACCGGTTTGTCTGTTAGATGTTACAATAAGCTCATCTCCCAATTCCTTATCACTCATAAAGATTTCAAGCTGAGCTTTATTATCCGTAACCCTCGCAGGTGTCATAAAAGCGAAATTATCATAATCTATGTCATAATAATATTGGTAATCCATAAATCCGCCGACAGGATATAAGAGCTTATCAAGGTCTCCGCGCCAATCCTTTCTTTTGGTATATCCGGCGTTTTCATAAGTCTTATGCTCTTTTCCAAGACCATCCATAATGGCATTATATCCGATAAGAGCACCCTGATAATTCCAGTGCGAATCTCTCCTGTGGTAAACACCCTTATCTTTATTGGCCGTCATAACAGCATTCATGTCAACATAATTAACTCCAAGCTCGTTTACCTTATCCATAACCCTCGTAAGATTATTTTCATCGGCCTTTTCATATGATGACGGCATATATTCGCCATAAACGGAAGCCTTATTAGGCATCGGGACAAATAAAAATCTGCCGCCCTTATTTGTTATATTTTCCTCTATCAAAGAAAGCGTTACGGCAATCGCACTGACCTGATTATCAGTAAGTGCGTTGGTATTCATATAATCATCGCCCTCACTTTCATAGAAAAGCCAACCGTCTTTTCCGACTATAACATTGGAAGTCGGAGTATGAAGAGCCTCACCTTTTATAATATTAGCTGTAGATAGAAGCTGTGATCTGAAAGGTATTCTGTCATTGAACCACGCTTCGAACTGACTCGAAAAATCTATATTGAGCCTACCATCCGATACAAACGACGGAAGCTTGTTCAATTCCCTTTTTTCTATCTTGGCATTGTTTTTTACAAACGGCATAAGGCAAAGAGGAAGTGCACAAATAATTAAAAATATAAAAGAATAAACTATTTTAAAACCTTTTCTCATATTTTTTTCCTCCTCTTAAAATCTGAAGTATATAAACGGATTATATCCGCTTGATACAAGAGACAAAATCGAGAGTAAAAACAAAACAAGCGAACCGGAATAAGCCACATAACTGCATAAAGAAGCCATTTTTGTCTTATCAATTTTTTCCTTAATCACCTTAAAGACAGGTGTCGAGCAAAATACCGCAAATATAAACGATATTATGAAAAGATTTGTCACGCATGAAAAAATCTTTGCATTTACAGCCGCATCACCTGCAGCGCCGTTAAACATATGCGCTATCATACCAAGACCCTGAGTCAGCGTATCCGCCCTGAATATTACAAATGCCACTATTACAACGAGCATGGTGTATATATGACCGATAGGCTTAAACCACTTCTTTTTTGTCGGAATAATCTGGTAAGTCTCAAGCATCTGGCAAAAGCCATGTATAAGTCCCCAAACTATAAATGTGAAGTTCGCACCATGCCAAAATCCCGAAAGAAAAAAAATAAAGAACTTATTGAATGTTGTTTTTGCTCTGCTTCCTTCACTTCCACCCATAGGTATATAAACATACTGCTTAAACCAGCTTGAAAGAGATATATGCCAACGTCCCCAGAACTTTTGAATATTCGGCGCGATAAAAGGATAATTGAAGTTTTCGCGAAAATCAAATCCAAACATACATCCGAGACCTATAGCCATATCACTGTATCCTGAAAAATCAAAGAAAATCTGGAATGTATAACAAACTGCACCAAGCCATGCCGAACCCATTCCAAGGGATGAAGGTGCAAAGCCAAATACCATATCAGCCATATAACCCATTTGATTTGCTATAAGCACCTTTTTTCCAAGTCCCACGATGAACCTGTTTATACCCCGACTCACCCTGTCGATATTAAACTCTCTTTCTTCAATCTGCCTGGCGATATCCTCATATCTTACTATAGGACCTGCTATAAGCTGTGGGAAAAACGATATATACAAAAGCACGTAAAAAAAGTTTTTCTGAACAAGACTTTTATTTCTGTAAACATCAATTACATAACTTAATCCCTGAAATGTAAAGAAAGAAATACCTATAGGGAGTCTTATATGCGGTACCGGAATCGAAAGACCGGTAACATCATTTATAACAGTTGCAAAAAAGCCCGTATATTTATATGCTATAAGGAGTCCTATATTTACAAGGACTCCCAATAAAACCGCTAATTTGTCATGCTTTTCTCCTGCTGCCATACGACCGAAAACATAATTGAATATAATCGATATAATCATGATTATAACAGCTACCGGTTCACCAAATGCATAGAAGAATAAGCTTGCAATAATCAAAATAATATTACGTACTGTTTTCTGTCTTATAAGTGCATAAAGAATAAATGTAACAGGCAGAAACATAAATAAAAATACTACTGAACTAAAAGTCATTTCATCCTCCAAATCTGTTTTCCGGACTTATACTGCAATTATATTACTCACTAACCGTAACCTTGCATATAAGCTCTTTACCCGAAACACCTTCCGTTACCTTAACAAATGTTGTACCCGGCTTTTGTCCGATTAAAATACCGTAATCTTCCATCTTTACGATGCTTTCGTCTTCTGCTTCGTATGTACAGGATTTCATCGCTTCCGGTGGATCTGAAATCACTTTAATCTGTGCCATTTCACCAACGCTGATATTTATTTCACTCGTCTCAAGCATATACTCGGCATTTGAATAATCCGTCATTTCTTCATTATCTAAATCTTTAATTATTAAACTATAAGATGTAGAATAACCGTTTTCCAAAGTTGCCGTAATTTCCACCGTTCCCTCTTTTTTTATCGAAACAATACCTTTTTCATCAACAACAGCAAGACTTTCATCAGACGAAGTCCACTTAATTGTTTTATCCTGAGCATCTGAAGGATATGCAATAATTTGAGGGACGAATTCGTCGATAATGCTCGAGCGTACCGGAGCATAATCATCAAAGAAAATCTTTTCTGCCTTTATCGCCTTATCTTTGTCTATATATTTCGCATAGAGTGTAATATCATTTCTTACATTTGTTTCTCCGTCAAATTCCTCTCCGTCTTCCGTAAACCAACCGATAAACACCTGTCCTTCCTTTTCCGGAGCTTCCGGAAGATCTAACATTACACCACCGTTTACCACGTCAAAATATATCAATTCCTCATCATCAACCATAAATGTGGCTCTGGAAACAATATTATCAAAATCATCAAAATTTTCGTTAATCCACTCTCTTCTGCGATTAATCCAATCCTTCAAGTACTCAATTTCAGCTTTAAAGTCATAGTTATCTTCAAGTTCGAAATCCAATAAAGAGTTATTTCCTTCTTCTCTTGAAATTGCATCCAATAAACTGTAATTCCATCTCTCGTAATTATAATATGCCGACGTTTTTATCTCATCATAATATTGATCAATGATACCGCCGTCTTTGGTAAGTTCTTCAAGCTTAGCATCAACTTCCTTCCAGCTTTCCTTCATAGCCTCAACATATTCCGGATCATTCATAAGCTTATGATACCAGAGGTATTGAATTTCCATACTTGAATCAACCTGTTCAAATCTGTCAACAGGTCTTTCGGATGGTCCGTTGTAAGTTCTGTTGCCCCATGCATAGTCAAAATCCCAAAGCGGTCCGAAGTAAAGCTTTCCGCCCCGTTCCTTATAAAAAAATGTACTTGATGTAACAAACGCATCCGGATTACTTGAAAAACATTGAACCCACCAATAATTTATCATGGAATCAATATCTATATATTCGGTATAAGATTTACCGTTTTTATCCTTAAAATCGTCACTGCAAATAACATCTTCGGTCTGTTGTACATAATCTCTTATATAATCAATCTGCTCCCCTGTTCCTTCGTCTATGGCATTCGGTTCGTCATTTATAAAAAGCATACCGTTTTGGGTATAGAACTTAGCTTTCTCTTCTTCGTCTGCAATGGACCCCGCAGAAATAATATAACCACCCGTAATATCCGGTTCCTTTTCATCCTCATCCGAAAGCTCATCTATTTCTACTCTTCCTTCACCTATTCCCACTGTTTCCGAAAGAGAATATGTTCCGTAATATCTGTCATTTAATACAAGCTCTACCGTAACACATTGCGGCGTATAGGAAAGACCGAGCTGTGAACCGAGCCAATATGTGATTCTGTTTCTGACCATAGAATCATCAAAGGAATTAGCAATCAAAGCCCAGCTTTTGTTTTTACCCATTCCAAAGAAATCATAAGCTTCTTCAAGCTTAAATTTATACGGCTTCTTCGGAGAGCCAATCCATGTTGAATTTCCTCTTCCCCTGATGTATTTAACATCTAAAGAATCAGCCGATTCTACCTTTCCATCCAGATACTCGCAATCATATCCTTCCGGTATAAGGAGATTCAGACTTCCGCTGCATTCTGCGGATTTATCCACGCTTATGTTCATATCCCTTATGCTTCCCTTGTTTTCATCAAGCTCAAAATAAAGCACCGGAATTGAACTTTCGGCAAATTCTATACTTCTTAAAAGTATTGTGGTCTCATCATTATCATCCTTGGAATCAACCTTAAATGCAAGACTTGCTTTATGTCTTCCCTTAAGGTTCTTATCAAGCACAAGTCTTGTTACATCACCCTTTGTATCCCAGCCAAGACCCTCATCGGGCTCTGTAAAGAATTCGATATCCTCAGGCAATTCATCCTCTTTTAGGCATTCTCTTATTTTATATTCCGCAGCCGCTTTTTTTTCACCGTCAAGATATACGAAAGCTTCAACCTTATCACCATGCCCGGATATCGCATCAAGTGATATTCTTGCTACGGGATTATCATCAAATTCAAAGACACCGGCAATCGTAAGCTTAATATTGTTGATATCGGAAGCCTTACCGCTTATCATAAGCCCACCGTTTTCTCCCTTTTCAACAGTAACATTTTCAAGACCATCAAGCTTTCCGTCATCATAAAGTTTTCCAAAATCCACGCTTTTGTATGAATCCTCTGTAACTGTTTCTTCGCCTGCATAATTATTTTCCTTCGTCGAGCCTCTATGCTTTGACAATATAAGCAGCCCTATAAACGTGGCCATTCCGGCAGCAACAAGCACTATGATCATACCGATCAGTGTTTTTCTGTTCATCTATATTTCCTCCACATCAATTCCAATTCTAAATAACAAACCAAAAAATAAGTGCCAGTAAAAGCGAATCAATTGGCGTAAGAATAAAATTCTTTCTTTTTCTGTTGGTCCATTGAGCTTCATGGTACTCCGTTTGGGGAGCAGTTTCCGATGCCATTTTTACCCAATTATTAAAAAAATTCGTTTTTGTAAAAAGTATGTTCGATAAATAAAACTCATTCCATAGAGCAACAGGAAGCATAACCAAAACAAATCTTCCCCACATACCAAGATAATTCATGCCTGCATATCTTCCTTCAACGCCTGCAACCACCAAAATCGTGATAAACAAAATCGCAAATACAAAGCATATAATGTTTCCGAAAACTCTTTGCGCTCTGTTCGGATCCGGTACATGTGACAATCTCTTGGTTTTTTTCTTTAATAATGATTTGAATACACCCGGTGTCGCATATGCGAGTATGAAAAATGTAACGGTAACGAGCAATATTGCGATAAAAGCAAGGACAACTCCAAATAAGGTTTCTCTTTTGTAATCCGGATTCGAGTAAATAGTTCTTACACCCGGACCTGATTTTAAAAATGTCCAAACAGACAATCCAAACAATGCGATAAAAGCAACCCATCTTATTATTTCTCTGTATGTAACCTTCATAAGTCTTGATTCATGATAAGAATCATTTTTAGTTTCATTTTCACCATACGGGTTTTCTCTTAATTTACTCATTTATCTTCTCCCCTTTTATTCCTGTATAACAACCTTTTCCCCTGCATAAATCTGTCTCAAATATTCCTTTGCCTGATTAACGGAATTTTCGTCCGGTATCATAACATATACCTGTGCGCTTCCCGTTGAATAAGCCGTTGACATTGAATCGGAACCTGTTACACTATATTTTACGATATCCCACTCTATTCCATCATCAAGCTGCTTTCTTACAAAATCAGCTATCTCATCATAGGACATACTTGTTACAACGCAGTCCGAAACCTCATTCCAAATACTCGTATAATTCTTGAGAATCTGAGGACTTGAAGCTTTATTTACGATACCTTCGATAACCGCCATCTGATTCTTACCGCGCTGTCTGTCTCCCGCTGCAAATGCATGTCTTTCTCTTGCAAACAAAAGTGCCTGTTTACCGTTTACATCGTTATAACCCTGATGGAATTGATAAGTCATATTTACCACATCATTATCAAAACCTTCAAAATCATAATCCGAATAAACCGTTATACCTCCGAGTGCATCTATAACATCTATAAAGCCGTCAAAATTGATTCTTACATAATCCTCTACATTTACACCATAAAGCATCTCCAATGTATCCATGGTTACATCTATTCCATATGCTCCGGAATGAGTAAGCTTATCCCTTGCGCCGTTTGAAATGGATAACGGCACATAAAAATCTCTCGGTGTGCTTATCATAAGTATCTGATGAGTATCCATATTAACGGTCATCAAAATATTTGTATCACTGTTACTGTTCGAAATGGTGCTTCCCCTTGTATCAACACCGTTCAACAAAACGGTAAATACGTTGCCGTTTTCCTCATCAAGGTATTCATCCGGCACATTTTCCTGTGTCGTAATTTCGGATTTAAAGCTCATATTGTAAACAACTCTTATTTTGCTTTCAACATCCTCATAACCTTCTGTACTCTTAACAAAGCCGATATATGCATCATTAAGAATAACTGCCTGTGTGTTGTTATCATAAAGCGACTGAATCAATTCATCAGCGCTTGCATATTCTGTTATGGTAATTTGTTTTCCGATAAGTGTTTCGATTTTTTGAATAATAGTATTTGTATTGTCTCTGTCCAAATCGGTAAGAATTCCGAATTGATAATTTCCGACCTCGTTTATATTTCTTGCTGAATCTTCATTTCTTACATAAACATTTACGTTATCAATTTTAGTGTCTACACCTGACATTCCCTTAAGCTTGTCATATGTAAAATCCACATAAAAACAACCGATCAAAAGCGATGAACTTATAATAAAAGAAAGAAACGTTGCCGTAATGCCCGTAACCTTCCACAGTTGCATAATCATAAAAAGAAAAACCAGTAATGCCAATACAATCGTAATCTTGCTCATATAAGATGCCGGTATAAGCTTAAGCTTCTTTGTATATACCAGAAATACAGCACTGACTATGAGCTGTATAATACAAACAATGATACCTATCTTAGCAAGTTTACGATTCAGCTTCCTTTCTCTTGTTTTCTTACTTTCCGTTCTGTTTGTTTCTCTTCCCTTTACCTGTGATCCTGGTTCCATTTTTCTCCCCTTATCTTTTATTGAATTTTTTTGTTATTTTTCTTTTCTATGTTTCCCCAAACATTTATATTTTTTGACAGATAAATAACGCTATCCAATTTACAATTTTGAATTCTAACATACCATGTCCAACTTTTGTCCAACAAAAAA
>JAFSZR010000139.1 GCA_017459135.1 Lachnospiraceae bacterium
AGAACCGAATACAGAAAATATGCTGAAAAGGATGCAGCACTTGAAAGAAGATTTCAGCCTGTTTATGTCGAGGAGCCTACACCTGAGGAAACAACTGAGATATTAAGAGGTTTAAAGCATAAATACGAAGAGCATCATGGTGTACTTGTTACGGATGAAGCAATATCTGCCGCTACCGAATATTCGGTAAGATATATAAATGACAGATTTCTTCCGGACAAGGCGATTGATTTGATTGATGAAGCTTTATCAAGAAAGAAACTTGGACTTTATGCAAAGACAAAGTCAACCGTAAATCTCGAAGAATCAATTAAGGAGCTTGAAGGAGAACTTGAGGAGGTTATAACCGAGGGTGATTTTGAGCAGGCTTCAATAATAAAGAAAAATATAGAAAAAGCAAAAAAGAAGATTGAAAAGACTAAGATAGCCAATCACAATAAGGAAGAAGAGCTTCTTTCCATAAGCAGTGACGATGTGGCAGATGTAGTGTCGGTATGGACCAAGGTTCCTGTAAGCAAGATTACGGAAACAGAGTCTTCAAGACTTCTTAAACTTGAAAATACATTGCATAAGAGAGTTGTGGCACAGGAAGAGGCGGTAGACGCCGTTGCAAAGGCTATTAGAAGAGGAAGAGTAGGTCTTAAAGATCCTAAGAGACCTATCGGATCATTCTTATTTCTCGGACCTACCGGTGTAGGTAAAACAGAACTTTCAAAAGCTTTGGCAGAGGCTGTTTTCGGAGATGAGAAATCTTTGATAAGAGTTGATATGTCCGAATATATGGAAAAACACAGCGTGTCAAAAATGATAGGTTCGCCTCCCGGATATGTTGGATTTGATGAGGGTGGACAGCTAAGTGAAAATGTTCGTAAAAATCCTTATTCGGTTATACTTTTTGACGAGATAGAAAAAGCTCATCCGGATGTGTTTAACATACTTCTTCAGGTGCTTGATGACGGACATATTACTGATTCTCAAGGTAGAAAGGTTGATTTCAAGAATACCATTATCATAATGACCAGTAATGCAGGTGCTCAAAGAATTATTGACCCTAAAACACTCGGATTCGGCGGTGGAAACGATGCGGAAAGAGACCATAACGATATGAAGAAAAATGTTATGGATGAGATTAAGCAGATTTTCAGACCGGAATTTCTTAACCGTATAGATGATATAATTGTATTTAGGACCTTATCCAAGGAAAATATTAAGGATATCAGCGGACTTATGCTTAAAGAGCTCAAGAACAGAGTTAAAAAGCAGATGGATATCACGCTTACCTATGGCGAAAATATCAAGAACTTTATATTTGACAAAGGTTATGATAAAAAGTTCGGAGCAAGGCCTATAAAGAGAACCATTCAAAACGAGATAGAGGATAAGCTTGCCGAAGAAATACTAAAAGGTGATGTCAAGCAGGGCGATAAGGTAAGCATCGGGGTTAAGGACGGAAAGGTTGTTTTCACGGTAAAAAAATAAGGAAAAAACTTCATATAAAATTAAAAATAAATATGTGGTAAAAAAAGCTTTAATATTGTATAATTAAGTTGTGCATTATTTAAAAAGATTTTATGCTTCAGGATAATAATATAATACACAAATGGAGGAGAAAAAATGGCAGTAATTGATGAGTTGATTCGTGAGGAAGAGACAGGTGCATTGAGTTTCGGTAATTATGCACTTGCAGCCAAGACTAAGAAGGATGGCTTTAATTACAATGGTGATATATACAAAATTAAAACCTTCAAAGAGATAACAAAGCTTGAGAAGAACGGTACATTTGTATATGAGTCTGTTCCGGGAACTGTCGTACACAATTACAGAGCTACTGACAAGGAAGTGGTTTTGGATGTTGAAGGTACAGAGGATTCACAGGTTACACTTGAATTTGAGGCAGAAAAAGAATACAAGGTTCATATTGATGATACCTATGTAGGAAAAATGAAGACAAATTTGGGAGGAAAGCTTAATCTTTCGGTTGAGCTTGAACCGGGGAAACAGGTAAATATCAGAATAGAAAAACAATAAGGGAGAATTTATAGTGGCAAAGGAAAAACAGGTTTTTTTCTGTAAGGAATGCGGCTATGAATCTGCTAAGTGGTTAGGCCAATGCCCGGGATGCCGGGAATGGAACACATTTGTTGAAGAAAAGATTACTGTAGGTGCTAAGTCATCTTCTGCAAAGAAGACACTTGTAGCACCTACAAGTATTTTAAAGGTAACTACGGCAGATGAGAGTCGTATAAAAACAGATATAGGAGAATTGGACAGAGTACTCGGAGGGGGCATAGTTAAAGGCTCTCTTGTTTTGGTTGGAGGAGACCCGGGTATAGGTAAATCCACCATACTTCTTCAAATGTGTAAAAAGCTTATAGATAAAAATGTAGAGGTCTTGTATGTATCAGGTGAGGAATCTCTGTCTCAGATTAAGATGCGTGCAGGAAGAATCGGTAAATTTGATAAGGATATGCTGCTTTTATGCGATAATGATATGGATAACATTTCTTCTGCGATTCAAAAAAGCAATGCAGAGGTTGTAATCATAGATTCGATTCAAACCATGGTTGTTGACGAGGTTGGTTCGGCACCGGGAACGGTAACGCAGGTCAGAGAGGTTACCTCAAGGCTTATGCAGCTTGCAAAGCAAAAAAATGTGGCCATATTTATAGTCGGACATGTTACCAAAGAGGG
>JAFSZR010000140.1 GCA_017459135.1 Lachnospiraceae bacterium
ACGTTCAAGATGATTCGGGTAACGTCATTATATTTAAGGATGGAACAAAAGGTTACGAAAACTCACCGTCTTTGATTATTCAGGGACATATGGATATGGTATGTGAGAAAACATCCGATTGTAATATCAACTTTGAAAAAGACGGCCTTAGACTTGCCAAAACAGATGACTACATTTACGCCGAAGGAACAACTCTCGGTGGAGATGACGGGATAGCCGTCGCATTTGTGCTTGCTATTCTTGATTCTTCGGATATACCGCATCCGCCTCTTGAAGTGGTTATAACCGTTGACGAGGAAATCGGAATGCTCGGAGCAACCGCACTTGATTGCAAGTGCCTTAAATCAAAACAGATGCTTAATCTTGATTCGGAAGACGAAGGTCAGCTTTTGGTAAGCTGCGCCGGAGGAGCTACCGTAGAATGTAAATATATCGCTCCCGTTCAGCCGCTTAAACCGACACACGATGGCTTGGTTAAGGGCTTTCTTGATGATGATCATTATATGAGGGTAAGACTTGATGTTAAGGGAGTAACAGGCGGACATTCAGGAATTGAGATAAATAAAGAGGGTGCAAACGCTGATAAGATACTCGGAAGAGCGCTTTATTATCTTAATAAGTCCGATGATGTTTATATAAATCTTGTTGAAGTATCCGGCGGTCTTAAAGATAATGCAATACCTAAGGAAGCTTATGCCGTATTTGATGTTTATCTTGAAGAGGATACAAATGAGCAGGCGGATTTTATATACAAGATAATCCTCAATAAGGTAGAAAAGCTTAATGATATATTGAAAAATGAATATTCGGAAACGGATAAGGATATCTGCATAAGTACGGAAAGGATAGCGCTTAATGAGGAAACCGATGATACCGATATGGTTAACTTCTATGCAGATTATAAAAATCCTACCGATGATATTATTGCCATCTTGGTTTCGGTTCCGAACGGAGTTCAGAAAATGAGCAAGGAGATAGAAGGGCTTGTGCAGACTTCTCTCAACCTTGGAATTATGAATACCTCAAAGATTGCGATGACAAGAGAGATAAAGCTTTGCTTTTCGGTAAGAAGCAGTGTCGGAAGCGAAAAGCAGGAACTTATTGACCGTATAGAATGTCTGGTTAAAGCATTTGAAGGTGAAGTCAGTGTTTCGGGAGAATATCCGGCATGGGAATATAAAAAGAATTCAAGATTAAGAGATATAATGTATGAAACCTATTCGGATTTGTTCGGAGAAAATCCGACAATTGAGGCGGTACACGCAGGTCTTGAATGCGGTATTTTCTCAGGTAAGATAAAGGATTTGGATTGTGTATCGGTAGGACCTCGAATGGAGGCTATTCATACAACATATGAAAAGCTCTATATAGAGAGCGTAAAAAAATACTGGGATTATGTGCTTGAGATTTTAAAGAGACTGGTGTAATATGTGTATTATTCACTTGTTAACCGACAGTTTGTATAAAGCATAAGGAGGAAGAAGATGTCAGCTTGGGAGTCTAATGTCAGAAAGGTTATTCCATATGTTCCGGGAGAACAGCCTAAGGAAAACAATATAATTAAATTAAATACAAATGAAAATCCGTATCCGCCTTCACCGAAGGTATTAGAAAAGGCGGTGGAACTTGAAAAGTTAAGACTTTATCCGGATGATAAGGCGGAGCTTTTGGTTGATACGATTGCGGATTATCATGGACTTAATAATAATCAGGTATTTGTCGGAGTAGGTTCTGATGACGTACTTGCCATGGCTTTTATGACATTTTTTAATTCTGACAGGAGTATACTTTTTCCTGATATAACTTATTCATTTTATGATGTATGGGCAGAACTTTTCGGTATTTCTTATGAAAGACCTGCGCTTGATGATAATTTCAGAATTAAGGCTGAGGATTATTATAAGGAAAACGGCGGAGTGGTAATAGCTAATCCAAATGCACCGACAGGTATTGCCGAGCCGATTTCGTTTATTGAAGATATATTGGAGCACAATAAGGATGTTGTTGTGATTGTCGATGAGGCTTATGTTGATTTCGGCGGTGAAAGTGCACTTCCTTTGATTGATAAGTATGAAAATCTTTTGGTTGTAAGGACATTTTCAAAATCGCGTTCCATGGCAGGACTCCGTATAGGTTATGCGATGGGTAGTGAAAAGCTTATTAAATATATGAAGGATGTTAAATTCTCATATAACTCTTATACAATGAATATGCCATCCATAATTCTCGGTACGGAAAGCATAAAGGATGAAGAGTATTTCAGAGAAACCGTAGGAAAGGTTGTTGAAACAAGAGACTGGTTTAAGGAAGAAATCAAAAAGATCGGTTTTTCATGTCCTGATTCATCTACAAACTTCCTGTTTATAACACATAAGGATATTCCGGCTTCCGAAATATTCAATAAAGCACGTGAAAAGAAGATTTTTGTAAGATACTTTAAAAAACCTCGTATAGATAACTATTTGAGAGTGACCATAGGTACAAGAGAAGATATGGAAACATTTTTGGAGTTTTTAAAAACTCTGTAAACGGCTGAATATATATTAATATTGGCACTGATGTAAACTTTTGTTTACATTGGTGCCTTTTTTATGCTTGAAAAGGGCATAATGAAGAGTTAATATTTTAATGTAAATCTTAGATTTATAATTCTCCAATTTTCCCGATAAAAAATAAATAACGATAGGAGAAAAGCAGATGAATTTACGTGATTTTACATTTAAGGTACGTGATAACATCGGCGAATATCTGTCTGCCTATGATGTGGATGATATTTATGACAGAGATGTTATTAAAAACAACGGCGTGGTTTATAAAGGCCTTGTTATTGCATTAAAGGAAAGGGAGGCTGCGCCAACGATTTATATGGATTATTATTATGGTCTGTATAAAAAAGGAAAGGACTTTGATGATATTCTTAAGCTTATATATGAGAATTATAAGCTTTCGGAGGAGAAACTTGAATTGACGGAAAAGGAAGCCGGAAAACTTGAAAATTATAAGGATAAGCTTTTCGTTAAAGTTGTTAATTATGAAAGAAATAAAGAACGGCTTGATAATTGTCCGTTTATTCCGTTTATGGATCTGGCTATAACATTCCGATACCTTGTGCATAAGGATGAAAAAGATATATCGTCGGCGCTGGTTAATAATACACTTATGGATATATGGGGTCTCAATACCCATTCGATGTATAAAATAGCATATAAAAATACTCAAAAGCTTTTTCCTCCGGTAATAAGGAAAATGTCTGAAATAATCAATCTTCCTTCCGAGGAATACGGAATTAATCCGGAAAATGAAATGTATGTATTATCGAACGAATGCGGAATAAACGGAGCATCGTATATCATATGTAAGGAAATACTGGATGGCTTTTGTGAAAAAACAGGTAAAGAATATTATATTTTGCCTTCAAGCATACATGAACTCATACTTGTTCCTGAAAATTTGGCAGAGGACAAAGAAATGCTTAAAATGTTTGTAAAAGAGGTAAATAAAACGGCGGTTCCTCCGGTGGATCTTTTATCCGATAACGTGTATTTTTACGGCAGAGACGTCGGTATAAAAAAATTTTAACAACTTGACGAATTAAAAACTATGTGATATTTTTAAGTAGCATAAAAACTATGCGAGATTATTAATATTTGGAGGGCTTATCATGGCAAAGGGTACTGTAAAATGGTTCAACAACCAGAAGGGCTTCGGATTTATTACAGATGAGAACGGACAGGATGTATTTGTTCATTTCACCGGTCTTAACATGGAAGGCTTCAAGACTCTTGAAGAGAACCAGTCTGTAGAATTTGAAGTTGTTGAAGGTGCAAAGGGACCACAGGCAACTAATGTAACTGTTATCAAATAGTTACGACTTAATCACGTAACATGTACCTATTTAGATATATTCTGTAGTATTATTAGTACAAAATTATGAATTGGGATTTGTTATATTATTGAGTTAAAGCTAAAAGCAGCCGTCACATCCTGTGGCGGTTGTTTTTTATGTTTTTTGTGTTAAAAATCCGTATAAAAATAGCAGTTCATATTTGACAAAAAAGAGTAAATGGCATCCAATTAGAAGCAGTGACAAGGGGGTATTGTTACAATTAAAGAGGGGGGGGCTTTTTTGTGGCAGAAAATTTTGTTTCAAGAAAGTACAGAATCGTTTCCTCAGCAATAGAGCTTATTAGTGAATTGGGTCTTTCGGCATTGACTACACATAATCTTGCTTTGAAGGAAAATACATCTGAAGCATTGATGTATAAATATTTCAGTGGTATTGACGAAGTTTTGGTTGAGGTAGTTGATTATTACACAAGTTTTGATGAAGGTATACGAAATACTGTGTCGGCAAAAGATTTACCGAACGTTGACAAGTTGAGAGAGTATTTTGAAGATTATGCTTCATATTACGATAATTACTATGCTCTTTCAACGCTTATGCTTCAATATGAAGAATTGTTGCATAACTCGAATACGAGAGATAAGATTACAATTTGCATAACAGAAAGAAGAAAATTTGTTGAGGAGCTTTTTAGGCAGGCGATTGAAAACGGAGAGATAATTGATTCGCTTACACCTAATGAACTTGCCAATAATGTGACAGGAATGCTTATGACACATATATTGGACAGAAGAATTACCTATCATAAGAAAACTTTTAAACAGGAATTTATGGAAAATTTAAATAAATGGTTAGATGTATTAAAAGTTTCGGAGCAGAAAGGAGACTAAGTTTAAATGAAGGTTTTGGTAGCAGAGGATGATATAGCAAGCGGAAAATTTATGGAGAAGCTGTTGTCCAAATATGGGGAGGTAGTGCTTGCCAGAGACGGAATAGCCGCAGTTGACGAATTTGTAAATGCTGTCAATAACAATGAAGGTTTTGACCTTGTCTGTATGGATATTATGATGCCAAAGATAGACGGATATAAAGCACTTGCATCCATAAGAGATGCAGAGAGAAAGCTTGGTCTGGCAAGAGATTCAAGATGCAAGGTGGTTATGATAAGTGCTCTTGATGAAGGATTTGATTCCAATTATGCAAGTGATGACTATGAAGAGTATATGTGTAAGCCGATTGACATTATGAAGTTTGATGAGATTATCAAGAAGCTCGGATTAGTTGGCTGATAAAAGGAAAAATCATGGATTTATTTGATTATATGAGAGAAAACAGTAAGGAGAAGGATTCTCCGCTGGCAAAGAGACTTAGACCGACAGCCTTGGAAGAGGTTGTCGGTCAAGAACATATATTGGGACAGGATAAGCTTTTGTACAGGCTGATTAAAGCGGATAAGCTTGGTTCCATTATTCTTTACGGACCGCCCGGAACGGGCAAAACAACTCTGGCTATGGTCATAGCCAATACCACAAGTGCAAATTTCAGAGAGATTAATGCGACCACATCCGGAAAAAAGGATATCGGAGAGGTTGTAACCGAGGCACAGAATAATCTTAAAATGTATGGTAAAAGAACCATACTTTTTGTTGACGAGATTCATCGTTTTAACAAAGCACAACAAGATTATCTTTTACCTTTTGTTGAGGACGGAACGGTTATCCTTATCGGTGCGACTACGGAAAATCCGTACTTTGAAGTTAACAGTGCGCTTGTTTCACGTTCGACGATTTTTCAATTAAAACCATTGACAAAAGAAAATATAGAAGTATTGATAAGACGAGCCGTATCCGACAATGAAAAGGGTATGGGCTCTTATGATGCGATTATAACGGATGATGCCGTAAGCTTTCTTGCCGATGTTTCGGAAGGAGATGCAAGAACGGCACTTAATGCTGTTGAGCTTGGAGTTTTATCAACAGAACGAGATGGAAAAACAGGAAAGATAGTAATTGATTTAAGCGTTGCCGAAGAGTGCGTACAAAGACGAAACATAAAGTATGACAAGGATGGAGATAATCATTACGATACCATATCGGCATTTATAAAAAGTATGAGAGGCTCTGATCCGGATGCGGCGGTTTACTATCTTGCTAAGATGCTTTATGCGGGCGAGAGTGTAACATTTATAGCAAGAAGAATTATGATATGTGCATGTGAGGATGTGGGAAATGCCGATCCTCAGGCAATAATGGTTGCAACCGCATGTGCACAGGCCGTTGAACGAATCGGTATGCCCGAGTCGCAGATTATACTTGCTCATGCTGCAATATATGTGGCTTGCGCACCAAAGAGCAATTCTATTGTAAATGCCATATTTGCGGCAAACAGCGCAGTCAGGGAAACAGGAAATGCAGCAGTTCCGAATCATTTGAGAGATGCACATTATTCGGGTTCCAAAAATCTTGGAAATGTCGGATATAAGTATGCGCATGATTATCCGAATCATTATGTTAAACAGCAATATCTTCCGGATGCACTTATGGGAAGCACGTTTTATGAGCCGGGAGACAACGGATATGAAAAGGATATCAAAGAATGGATAAAATACATAAAAGGTGAGAATTAATAAAATCTTAAGATTTTATATTATATATTTATAAATTAGTTTTTTATATAATTCTTATGTCATAATTAGTTATTTTAAGGAGTTTTGTTATGAAGAAAAAAATGAAAATTATAATTGCAATTATTGTTGTACTAGCAGTAGCGGGAGGTCTGACTGCGTTTTTCCTGTTAAAGGGAAAGGATGATGATGTGTCTGACGAGCTTGTATTTGTTAATTCCGTGGAAAATATTATGGGTACGGGAGTGTCGGTTGACAGCAGATACATGGGAATTGTCGAAACCCAGGAAACAAAAAAGGTTAATCCTGACAGTGACAAAAAGGTTAAGACGCTCTATGTTAAGGTCGGAGATGAAGTAAAAAAGGGTGACCTTTTATTTGAGTATGATACAGAGTCAATGCAATTAAAATTAAGACAGCTTCAGCTTGAACTTCAAAATATAAACAACGGTATAGCTACACTTAATCAGCAGATTGCAGAGGCTGTTAAGGAAAGAGATGAGGCACCGGCTGAAAACAAGATGGAATATACAGCTAATAT
>JAFSZR010000141.1 GCA_017459135.1 Lachnospiraceae bacterium
GGTAAGATTACGAAGTCCAAGAAAATCCATCTTTAAAAGTCCCAGTTCTTCAATAGTAGTCATATTATACTGGGTTGTAATGGCGTCTTCCTTTCCTCTGGATAAAGGCACATATTCATCTATAGGCTCACGTCCTATAACCACGCCTGCAGCGTGCATGGATGCATGACGAGGAAGCCCTTCAAGCTTAATTGCCATATCAACAAGCTTTCGGATGGAATAATCATTTTCATATAAATCCTTAAAATCATGACTTTGCTCAAGAGCCTTAGGTATCGTCATGCCAAGGTCATTCGGAATTGTCTTTGCTACCTTATCGCAAAGGCTGTACGGAAGGTCAAGTGCACGTCCCACATCACGTATACACATCTTTGCCGCCATGGTTCCGAAGGTTACTATCTGAACAACCTTTTCCTTGCCGTATTTTCTTACAACGTAATCAATTACCTCCTGTCTTCTTTCCACACAGAAGTCAATATCTATATCGGGCATGGTTACTCTTTCCGGATTTAAAAATCTTTCAAAGAGAAGGTTAAATTTAATCGGATCGATATTTGTAATCTCAAGGCAGTAAGAAACTATGCTTCCTGCTGCCGAACCACGTCCCGGGCCGACAGGAATGTCATTGTCCTTTGCATATTTTATGAAATCCGAAACTATGAGGAAATAATCCACATAGCCCATATTTTTAATGGTATTTAATTCGTAAGATAATCTTTCCCTAAGCTCATCTGTGACCGGAGAATATCTTTTCTCAAGACCTTTTTCACAAAGCTCCTTAAGATAAGAAAATGCATCATAGCCTTCCGGTACATCAAACTTAGGCACCTTCTGTTCTCCGAATACAATTTCCACATTACATCTTTGGGCAATTTTATTGGTATTTTCCAGTGCTTCCTTCGCATATGGAAAAAGTGCTTCCATTTCTTCGGCTGACTTAAGATAAAACTGTCCGCCCTCATATCTCATTCGGTCCTCGTCAGTTACGATTTTTCCTGTCTGAATACAAAGAAGAATATCATGGGCTTCGGCGTCCTCGGCATTGATATAATGCGAGTCATTGGTTACAACTGTAGGTATTCCAAGCTCCTTGGAAAGCCTCATAACTCCGGCATTTACTATTCTTTGCTCCGGTATTCCATGATCCTGCATTTCAAGGAAATAATTGTCTTCGCCGAATATTTCCCTGTGTCTTATCGCAGCCTCTTTTGCCTTCTCGTAATCATTTCTTCTTAATTGAACCGCCACTTCACCCGCGATACAGGCACTAAGGCAGATAATACCGCTGTGATACTTTCTTAAAACTTCCATATCAACACGCGGCTTATAGTAATAACCTTCGGTAAAACCTCTGGTTACAATCTTACAAAGATTTTTATAACCCTCATCTGTTTCCGCAAGCAAAATAAGGTGATAATATCTCTCATCACCTCTTGATGCCTCCCTGTCAAATCTTGACCCGGGAGCTACATATACCTCACAGCCGATAATCGGTCTGATTCCCTCAGCCTTACATGCCTTATAAAAATCTATTGCTCCATACATAACACCATGGTCCGTAATGGCAAGCGAATCCATACCAAGCTCCTTGGCCCTTTTTACAAGCTCTTTAATCTTGGCTGAACCGTCTAACAAACTGTATTCAGTATGGACATGTAAATGTGTAAAATTCATTCTTATTCCTCAACTTCTAAACCTCTTTGGCCGCTTTATCCTTAATACGCAAAATAAATGCAACAAATCTGCTTACGATATCACGCCTCATCGGTATAACTTCCTTATTCTTTATATATCTAAATGTATAATTCTCGCCTTTTTCTGCACACATCTTCAAATATTTTTCAAGCAGTCTCTTAGTATCATCATGTAAAAGCTTTCCTGCTCTGCCCTTCATATAATACTCCAAAGGATTTTTCTTGTCATAATTATCCTTCTGATATATCTTACAGGCAGCAACTCTGACACAGAACAATTCAATTACATATTTCTTTGGCATAGGCATCCCTACAATACCCTTCGACTTATCCACGCTGTAATCAATCCAGTATTCCAAATGGTGCTTATTTCTTCCCTTATGGTGAAGCCATGCCTCCGTATATCCCTTATCTTCCCGTTCTGCATCATTTGGACTTCTGTCTCCCTGATAGTACTTTGCGCCCATAGAAAATTCTGTCCATGAATACTTAGACAAATCATGCAAAAGTCCCTGCTTATAAAGTCCACATGCGAAACAGTTTTTCATAACCTCAATTTTATGTTTTGTAATTGTTTTAAAATGTTCCCAGGCCTTAATCATTTAACTAATTCTCCTTATACGACATATATATGTCTCCGATAAAACGATAAAAAACCGTCAAATTATTTATACTATTTCAATCTGACAGGACTTCATCGCCTCAAGCGAATTGTTGTGGCTTTCCGGAGTAACTCCCGCCGAGCAGTTTTCCACAACGCATATCTTTGCTTCAGGAAGTGCTGCCTTAGCAAGCATAGCATTTGAAATAACACATATATCCGTACAAAGGCCTAGCAAATGTATCTCGTCATAGCCTTTTTCTGCAACATAATTCATAAGCTCAACACTTCCAAATGTAGGCTTATCAAATATAAGCTTACCCTCTGTATATTTTATGAGTTTTTTATCTATCTGCCATCCTTCTGTATCTTTTATACAATGAATAACCGGAAGTTTTCTTCCTTCCTGCGTATCCATATAATCCTTGCCATGTGTGTCTCTTGTAAAGACGATATCAAAACCATCTTTCTCACATTTTTCTATATATGAAGCCACATTGTCAACTATCTTAACTGCCTCGGCGGTTCCAAGAGAACCGTCTATAAAATCCTTTTGCATATCAACAACAACCAATAATTTTCTCATATCAAAGAATCCTTTCAATAAATTGATATATCCTCATATCTCACAAACATGAACGTTCAGTATTTGCTTTCATCCGTTATTGTACCACAATTATCAAGCCCTTAACAGAAGAAAATCGCAAAAAAATAATGTCAACATTTTTCAGAACAAAAATTTTAATTTTGTCGCATTTTTCGGAACGAAATATGCAAATTGAATAATGTAATTATAATAAAGAAAACAAACAAAAACGGACAGATTTGATATATATATCATCTCTATCCGTTTAAGTTATTGATTAAAATTCAAGCTATTGTTTTAAATACATTCCATGTTTTTAATTTAAGCTTTGTTTTTTAATACCTGCTACTTATTTCTTCTCTTTCTAAGAGTAAGATAAATACCTGCCAATGCAGTGTCAATCATAATCATGACTACCATACCGACATTCATATTGTCGCCTGTTTTTACTGATTTCTTTCCTGTATTAGTATTATCAGCATTATTATTTGCATTATTATCAGTCGGCGGTGTAACTGTCGTCTCAGGAGTAGTTGATTTTCCTTTGGCTGTAACCTCAAACTCAACTGTTACATCTTCTGCATCAGTAAACATAGCAGTTAATGTATGTTTTCCTACTGATAATGTCTCCAGATATTCAGGCTTTAATACAATTATTACAGAGCCTGCTTCGGCAGTATAATTTGATACATCTACTTTAATCTGATCTACCGATATGCCCGTAAACTGACTAAATGTCTTATAATCATTGACATTACGCTTAAATACGAACTTATCGCCTGAAGAGCTTCCTTTTTCCCAGTTGCTTCCGGAACCTTCGATTGCAGAATGCCGAAATCCGCGTGCAAGCACGCATTCCGGCATGTGGCTCGTCGCCTACACAAAAAAACACCTGAAAGATAATCCGGGTATACTACCGAACCTCTTTTCAGGTGTTTTATATATCTATGTGCAGCAAAACAAAACAGAGCTATGCACAAATTATTATTGAAAGAAATGAGCAAATCAGATCTTAGTTCTCTTGTTAGAAAATATCAGACCGCAAAAGATAACGGTCAGTTGCTGAACGCGTCCGAAGCTACTATGCGAACATGGA
>JAFSZR010000142.1 GCA_017459135.1 Lachnospiraceae bacterium
AGTCAAAAGCACCGACGCAACAAGTAAAATAACTGTCATTGACGGTTTCTTTTTATTGTTATTGTTGTTTGAATTGTTTCCGTTATTTCCATTATTTTGATTGTTACTTTGATTATTATTATCCATAGTTATTCTCCATAACCTGTAATCTAGCATAAATACACAGCTTACAACACGTGATTAAAACGTATTAAAGGCTATGTACACCAAGCATAATGTACAAGCCTTTAATAATATAATCCGCTATATCATTTTACTTATAAAGAGGGTACTTATCAGTAATGCTCTTTACAAGACTCATAGCCTTGTCATTATCCTTATCGATAACTGCTGCCTTTATTGCATCCGCAATAGTAATCATATCCTCTTCCTTTGCACCTCTGGTTGTAACAGCAGGTGTACCGAGTCTGATACCGCTTGTAACAAACGGTGACTTCGGATCGTTAGGAACCGTATTCTTGTTTGCAGTTATATGTACGGAATCAAGAAGCTTCTCAACCTCTTTACCTGTCATATCAAGATTCTGCAAATCTACGAGCATAAGATGGTTGTCGGTACCTCCCGAAACAATCTTAAATCCTCTTTCGGTAAGTGCATTTGCAAGAACCTCAGCATTTTTCTTAACCTGAGTCATATATGCCTTGTATTCATCAGAAAGTGCTTCCTTAAAGCAAACTGCCTTACCTGCAATAACATGCATAAGAGGTCCGCCCTGAATACCCGGGAATACAGCTTTATTGAAATTATACTTCTCGTTTACCTCATTGCTTGAAAGGATAAGTCCTCCACGAGGTCCTCTCAAAGTCTTATGAGTAGTTGTTGTAGTAACGTGAGCATAAGGTATCGGGCTCTCATGAAGTCCCGCAGCAACAAGACCTGCGATATGAGCCATATCTACCATAAGTACTGCTCCAACTTCATCAGCGATTTCTCTGAAACGCTTGAAATCGATTGCTCTTGCATAAGCCGAAGCACCTGCAACAATCATCTTTGGCTTGCACTCTTTTGCAAGTCTTAATACCTCGTCATAATCTATAAATCCGTCATCATTTACTCCGTAAGGAACAACATTAAAATACTTACCTGACATATTAACAGGTGAACCATGAGTAAGATGTCCGCCATGTGCAAGATTCATACCCATAAATGTATCGCCCGGCTCCATGATTGCAAAAAATACAGCCATATTTGCCTGTGCGCCTGAGTGAGGCTGAACGTTTGCATATTCGCAACCGAATAATTCCTTAGCTCTTTCTCTTGCAAGCTCCTCAACTACGTCAACATGCTCGCAACCGCCGTAATATCTCTTTCCCGGATAACCCTCAGCATACTTATTTGTAAGCGGGCTTCCCATAGCTGCCATAACAGCCTTAGAAACAATGTTTTCGGAAGCTATAAGCTCAATGTTGTCATTCTGTCTCTTAATCTCTGCAGTCATTGCGCCTGCAACCTCAGGGTCAATCTTAACTATTTCGTCGAAATCGTACATTTTTAAAACCTCCATTATTATTTTATGATTTTTATTTGTATATATTTATGTAATTTGTTTACAATTCATAAAATACGTTTCTAATTATCGCATAAGAATTTTTTAGTGTCAATCAATTATTCTTTTAGTTTTACACATCCGGCTTTGCCTTCATTTTTTTATTTCTTTTATCAAGTTTACGCTGTTTTTGTCTTTCCGCACTCTTATCCATAAGTTCACCTATAAAATAGTTTATCTCGGCACCGTAAAAAACCATCTGCATACATATATAAAGCCACATCATTATAAGAATTATGGAAGTAAGACTTCCGTACATATAAGAATTCTTCGAAAGATGTTTAATATAAAATGAAAATCCGTTTGTTATAAGCATCCACAATAGTGAGGCCGCCGCTGCTCCCGGAAGCTCTCTTACAAATTTACTCTTTCTGTTCGGAAGCTGATAATACATCAAGAGAATAAAAATCAGCACTGCCACAAAGGCAAATACGCCCTTTAAGCTCAAGATCAAAATTGTCGGATTAAAAAGAGACGGCCACTTATTAATAATCTTCTTTGCTATATCCGAGCCAAAGAAATGAACAACCATAAGCGCACTCATAAGTATCATAAAAATAATTGTATATATTACGCTTAAAAACCTTATAAGTAAAAAGTTTTTCTTCTTTTCGACCGCATATATTCTGTCCAGACCGTTTGTGAGTGCCTGAATGCCTTTTCCCGCAGACCAAAGTGTAACCACTATGGTGATAACAGTAAATGAACTGCTGTTTGAATATACTATATCATCAACTATATACATTATATAGTCCTGAAACTCATCGGGAGCTATCGAGAGCACATAACCGATTACATCCGTATTGATAAATGAAAACTTGGA
>JAFSZR010000143.1 GCA_017459135.1 Lachnospiraceae bacterium
AAAATAATAAAACGTAACATCAGGATTATCAAGTGCCACCTGAACAACGTTCTTTTTAACATTGTCCCTTACGGTACGCTTTCTGCTTCCGCGAAGTTCATCTCTTTCAGGAGTCTTAGGGTTTGTCAAATCTGTCCTGTTTATTAAGGTATCAATACCGTAAGTATAATCCCAGCCCCATGTCGCATAGAGATTGAAATTATCTATACCCGGCTTATAATCTGCGTCATTCGAATCATATAGCATCGGAAGAACTCTGTCGAATATGACGTTTCGATTATAAATATACTGAACATCGTCAAGCGGATTTTTATTATAAAGATAATCCGGGAAATCACCAAGGTCAGTTCTTCTGGCATTCTTATCATATTCAAGAAGTGACATATCAAGACCTCTTATTACAGTCTTAAGCTTTGGCTGATATTTTAAGGCCTTTACGACAAGATCGTTCATTTCTTTATATGTTCCACCCGAAAAAGGCGTCTTAATACTATTTATATTAAAGAAATAATCTGCTTCCGTTTTTCTAAAATTCTCTGTCATCGAAGTTCCGATAATCATCGCATCAAAATCCGCAAACTTGACTATTCCGTCATTCATTGAGCGCTCATTGTCAAGCGGATAATAAAACTCCTCCGTCTTTGGATTATGATAATGGAAGAACGGATCCACATAGATTACCGCCGCCATAACACTTCCCAAAATCACGCCGACTATAAGTATATAAGTTATAAGATATCCTATATTCTTTTTCATTTTATCTTAAAACCATCCTTAGAAATTGAAATATACAAATATCGATTCCGAACTTAATGCAAGGAACGAAAAACCAAATGCAAACGCTGCGAGAACCGTTTTACCTAAGTTCTTCTTACCGAATGTTCTCATGTTATTCTTAGGCACAAGGCAGATAAATAAGGCAAATACCGTCATAACTGCCATCGCAATAAGTCCTGCAAAATCCTTTTCGACACCTAAAATATGTGCGAGGAATCCCACTTCCGGAGTTACAAATGTCAGCACAAAATCAGGATTCAGATTCATTACGCTAAAATCAGCCATTTTACCTATATACTGTACCCACTGCGTTATTGAATCTGCTCTGAAAAGAAGCCACAGGAAATTAACCGCAATAAAGGTAAAAAGCCATCCCACTACCTTTGGACGCTTCTTATGCATTTTATCCGTAAGACGGTCATATATGCTTAAAGCACCATGTAACACACCCCAAAGAATAAACGTAAAGTTCGCACCATGCCATATACCGCTGACTAAGAATACTATCATAGTATTAATATATGTACGCGCAACACCCCTCTTACTTCCGCCAAGTGGGATATAAATGTATTTCGTAAAGAATCCGGTAAGAGACATATGCCATCTCTTCCAGAAATCTCTTATATCAATAGCCTTATACGGTGAATCAAAGTTCATCGGAAGCTCAATATTAAGTATCTTCGATGCTCCGTATGCCATATCAGAATATCCGCTGAAATCAAAGTATATCTGGAATGTATAGAAAAGCATCGTAAGCATAACGTCAAATCCATGTATCCATTGATCGTTTGCAAAGCCGAAATTAACCGCGCGTGCAAAACCGTCCGCTAAAATCAATTTCTTAAAAAGACCGAAGGAAAAAATTATAATTCCGTCCATTATTGTTGAAAGATCAGGCCTTTTAAGCTCCGGATTATTAAAATCCGCAATCATCTTAGCCGGGTCCGCCAACGGTCCGGATACAATCTTCGGAAAATATAATACAAAGGTAAGATAATCAATAATATTAATATCTTATATATCAAATTTATATACAGACACTACGTACATAATCTTCTGTAATGTAAAAAAGATTATACCAAGCGGAATTATTAAATTAGGAATGCCCAAGCTTTGACCTGATAC
>JAFSZR010000144.1 GCA_017459135.1 Lachnospiraceae bacterium
AGAAAAATATTTGTATTTTTCCTTGTAGCGGCCGTAATTTTATCGGTGTTAAAGCCTCAAATCACGGGGATGGTCTTCGCAGAAGAACAATTCGATGCAGAGATTTATGACGGAGAAGAGGTAAATACACCGTATGATGCGGTAAATGATTTTGAAGATGTAACAGAAGATGTGACGGAAGTGACAACAGAGGCTGTAGGGGAAAATGATTCTGATGAGGAAATTGCCGAAGAATCAACAACAGAAGAAATTGTTACGGAAGAGAACGTAGCTGATGAAGCAAAGGTTATATCAACCTATGTTTTGGAAAGCGGTTGCAGCATAACAATAAATGCGCCTGCTGGAAGCCTTCCGTATCCTGATGACGAGCTTTCTGTTTCTGTTCGTGAAATTAAGCAGGGAAGTGTTGAATATTCTGCGTACATAATGGCGGCTGCAAATGCACTTAATCAGGATAGTAAAGAGGATATAGCTTTTGCCAGATTCTTTGATATTGAGATTCTAAGAAACGGCGAAAAGATTGAACCGCTTTTGCCTGTTGAGGTTAAGATTGAATATGATGATGCACTTGATATTTCAAAAAATGAAGAGCTTTCAATAGTGCATTTTGCGGATGAGGGAACAGAAGTTATTTCTGACATAGAATTAAATAAAGATGCGACAGAGATAGTTTATGAGCAGGGAAGTTTTTCCGTTACCGCAACCATAATAACCGCAACAAGTGTTCCTGTGGCAACAGCTGCAGGAAAGTCATACGCACTTGTAGCAGAATGTGAGGGAAAGGTATATATTGTTCAAGGCGACGGAACACTTACTGAGGTTGAAAGCTTTGAAAAGACCGGAAATGTCATAACTAGCGTAAAAACAAATAATCCTATGTTATGGAATTATATTGAGGAAGGCGGAAATACATATCTTAGATATGCGGCAGAGGGATATGATTTTGACTGGACAAATCAGGCTACAAACTTTGCACAGGGTTATATTGATCCGACAAATGGTGCGGGTGTAAGCAAGGAGCAGGTGGATCGTGTGGAACAAAGGGTTAATCCTGCCTGGGATGAATCACCAACCATTACGTATTTTGACAATACAAAGGAGCATTGTAATATTATTCTTAACGATCAAAGACAGATATATCATAACGGATCATCAAATTCATATATTGCGGTTGATTCGGAAAATGAAAGACTTGCAGGTAATCTTAATTTGACAGCTGATTCTGAAATGATTACCAAAACAAAATTTTATTTTGCAAATATTGATAATGGAATAGCTGATGTAACAGATGGAAGTTTGGCATGGAATCATATGGTAAATCATATAGATATATCCGTAAGTGATGAGGTTTCCGTTGATTTACCGCTTGCTTACGGTACATATTATAATGCGGCAGGCAAGGTGGTTCTGACCATTGATAAGGACAGCCCAAGCAGCATGAAGAAAACCACTGTTACAAAGGAGATAAATGTAAAGCAGGAATATTTAAGAACTGCGGAAATAGAAACATTTTGTAACGGAGCACCTATAAATGATGCATTTTGCATAACAGGTTATTCATCGAATGCACCATCAGGTTATAGCGGAAATCAGGTTAGAATAGAAGGTCGATTTAAGGTTGCAAATCTTCCTGTTGTTACAGATCCGTCAACCCCTAATCCTGCTGATGTTATGGCTGAAAGATTAAAGCCTGAAAATCAGATCAGGTACAAAATTACGGCAATTCAGCCGGATGAAGAATTTACTTATACTCATCCGACAACAGGTGAAACGCTTTACGATAGTGAAGGAAATCCGATTACCATAAAAGGTGATGTAACAATATCCGCAGAATTTGGTTATTGGGATTACAATTCAAACGGAACAGGCAGTAATGAATGTCCACCTATTCAGGAGAATTGGAGCGCCTCGGATTTTAGCAATTGGAGAAAAGGTGCTATATTGAGAACGGGAACCAGCGGTATGGACTTCAGACTTACCGGTGAATCTACTGTAAATCGAAGACTTTGTGTAGTAGAGATAGAAAATAAAATTATAGATGAAGACGGAAATCCTATTATTCCACGTGATACCATAACAGGCTTTAAATATGGTATTTATGTTGATGAAGCAGGAGATTCCGATACAGTAATCGGAAAAAATGCAGGCAGTTATACCGGTGACAATTTTGATTTATCGTCATATAACAAAAAAGTCGAAAAGACCATGAGTATCAGTAATGACGAAAGTAAAAATGCTACGAACGTTGTTTATGAATACTCATTGCCTGAGGGCATGGTATACATAGATGAGGATAAAACAACCGTTCCTGAAATAATTATTGATAAGGACGGAAACAGATGGGTATATAAGAAAACATATATTGAAACAGAATATATTTGGAGAGCAGGAGATTCCAATAACGGAAGAAGACATTTCAGCAAGGATTACAATGAATCGGATTCTGCATTTAACAGTGTGCCTGAAGTACTTGGAACCTATGGCACTGAGTTTAATGATTTCCTTGAATTTTATGTAAGAAATGTTTACGAAAAAATTGAACCTCCGACAAAGAAGGAGATTTTGCCGTACAAAGGAAGCGGAACACTCGGAGGAGTAGATGTGGGAAATGAAATTACATATGAAATTTCCTACAAGAATTATAAGAACAGAGCAGCAGATGTGGTTATCAAGGATAAGCTTGATAAAAATGTAGAATTTGTAAGTGCATCTGACAGTGGCGTATATGATAAATCGACACATACAGTGACATGGACATTAAAAGATGTGGCCTCTGAAAAAGATGGTAAAGTTACTCTTAAAGTTAAGGTACTTAAAGGTGCCCTTGAGGAAAACGGCGGTCCGGGATATGTCGTAAACGGTGGTGATACATCAACTGTACAGGTTGGAAATGATGATGCATATACTCTCGAGGTTGTTAAGAATCCTGTACCAAAAACACCGACTACTACCACAACAACAGATACTCCAACGACCACAACAACAACTACTACGACAACTACTACGACAACAGATACGCCAACAACTACAGTTACCACAACAACTACTACATCAGTTAAAACAGGAGACGGTTCACCTTTATATATGATGTTTATGCTTATGGGAGTTTCGGTTGTTATGATTGGAACGTTATATATGTTAAGGCGTAAAAAGAAATAATCAAACATAAAAATACACGTTTCACAACATTGTATTAATTTGAATTGAATAATTCTTAAGTATTGTCCCTCCTCAGTCGATATACTTTTTAGGAAAGTACCTCCTACGAGTAGACTGATTTGTATCGCATTATTAGCGAGACAAAGGAGGGACAATATGATTATTAACCAAAGTGCGGTAAGCATGTCTGCGAAAAGTTCTGAAAAAAGAACTTATAAACAGACTTACGGGACAGCTATGTCTAATCTTTCCACAGGAGCGATGAATTTTTCAGGAAACTCTTTTTCCGCCACCTACGAAAGAAGTTGGGAGGAATCGCAGGATAAGGATTCGGAAAATATTAATTCGTTAAAAAGCGAAACTTATCTGCCGTCACCCCAATCAGCCATACAGCCTGAAAAAAAAGCCGAGGAAAGCAGAGAGAGACTTTTGGGGCAGCTTAAGCTTTTTCTGATTCAATTTCGTAATAACCTGTCACTTATGATAGGGGCAAGAGATAAGGCTATGAGGCACAGGCTTTTGGGCGGAAATTCATTAGACCTTACAACAGGCTCTTTCGGCGGAAATTACAGTCTGTGGAAAAGGACGGATTACTACAGTATTGAGTACGAAGAAAAAGCAAGCATGTCATTTAGCACAACCGGGAAGGTTGTAACCGCAGACGGAAGGGAGCTTGATTTTAATCTTGAGCTTGAAATGACGAGAGAGTATTATGAGTCAACGCAAATTTTAAATCAGAGTGTCGAAGCGATTATGACGGATCCTCTTGTTATAAGTCTTGACGGAAATCCGATATCCGTAAGCGACCAGAAATGGTGCTTTGATATTGACGGAGACGGTACTAAGGATAGTATATCGCTTTTATCAAAGGGAGCCGGATTTTTATGCTTTGACAAAAACGGTGACGGAACGATTAATGACGGAAGTGAAATGTTCGGCTCAAAAACCGGAAACGGATTTGCGGAACTTGCGTCATATGATACGGACGGCAACGGATGGATTGATGAAGCCGATGAAATCTACGATAAACTTTCAGTATGGCAGAAAGACGATGCCGGAAACGATAAACTTATCAGTCTTCGTGAGGCAAAACTCGGAGCAATTTATCTTGGCAATGTACGTTCCGAATTTGCACTCAAATCATTGGAGGATAATTCACACAATGCACAGGTAAGACGTTCCGGAGTCTTCCTATACGAGAACGGATTCTCCGGCATTATACAGCAAATCGATATGGCAAAGACAGCAGTATAAACATCTGCTTGCCACAATATGACTGACATAAAAACTTCTGCTGACAGATTTAAATTTTGGCTTACATGACGTAAGTAAAACACAGTGGGTAGCTATAACGTATCGTCAATTTGCTAAATCAGTACACTCAATTCTTGTTATTTGCATGAAATTGATAAACTCGCTTTCGCTCAGACATATCAATTTCAAAGCAAATATCTGCGAATTATCGTTGCTGATTTAACGCAAATCGGATAATGTTACAGCTACCCACTGTGTTTACTTTACGTCATAAATACTTCTTTGATTCTGTCAGCAGAAGCATTTATGTTATTGTGGGAAATAGAAGATTTTACTCTTCTTCAATTGTTTCTTCCTCGATAGGTGTTATGGTGACGAGGATTCTGTCGATTCGGTTTTTTATTACGTTGATGACTTTGAAGTGAATGTTTTCAAAGTCGGCTTCGTCATTTTCTTTCGGAAGCTTATCCATTATCTCTATCACAAATCCGCCGAGAGAGTCGTAGTTATCGGAAGTGAGTTTTGTTCCGATGGCATCGTTTAAGTCAGTTAATTTGATTGAAGCCTCGATGTCGTAAACATTTTCTTCAACCTCTTTGATAAGGTCGTTTTCGTCTTCGTCATACTCGTCACGTATATCACCGACTATCTCTTCGATTAAGTCCTCCATGGTTATGATACCGGAGGCTACACCGTATTCGTCTATAACGATTGCCATGGTTGTTGATGAGGTCTTAAGGTCTGAGAAAAGCTGGCTTGTTTTCTGATGCTCATATACGTAAACAGGTTTACGAAGAATACTTCTTAAGTCGAAGTAATCAACATCATTTACATGGCTGTAGTAAAACAAATCTTTAAGATAAAGTATACCGATGATATTGTCCTTGCTCTCCTCGTAGATAGGAATACGTGAGTAAGATTCCGACATAAATAAATCGATAAGCTCATCATATGTGGAAACTACGTCGGCACAGATTATATCCGCTCTCGGAATCATTATGTCCTTGCAAAGTGCATCACCGAAATCAACCACGTTTGAAATCATAAATTTCTCTTCCGGCTCGATGACACCCTCCTCGTGACTGACATTTACGACAGTACGAAGTTCGGACTCGGTCATTTGATTATTGTCGGCATCTATATCTATTCCGAATATTTTGTATATAATGCCTGTGATAAGATTAAGCAGCCAGATAACAGGTGTAAGTATAAACATAAGCCATGAAATAGGATATACAAATATCATAGATAATTGAAGCGAGTACTTGGTAGCGATTGTTTTTGGTGTGATTTCGCCGAAGACAAGTACGAGAAATGTAAGTATACCTGTTGAGTAGCCTATATATCTGCTTCCGAATACATCGGTACATAGCGCCGTGGTAAGTGCGGAAGCGGAAATGTTTACAATGTTATTTCCAATCAATATGGCACTTAAAAGCTTTGCAGGCTTGTCTGTTACCTTCAATACTTTTTTTGCGGACTTGCTTCCTTCGTCGGCTCTGGCACGCAGCTTGATTCTGCTTACCGATGTAAGTGCCGTTTCCGATGAAGAAAAGAATGCCGAAAGCAAAAGTAAAATTATAATAATTACAAGAATAATACAGGGACTCCCGTCCAAAAAATCATCTCCTTTAAAAGTATAAATTGCATTTTGAATTCATATTTATAGATGTTTATTTTATATATAATGTGTTATAATGTCAAGTGTGATGAGTTAAGGTGTTTTTTAATCATATTTTGGGGGAGAAAAATATGGGGAAAAAATCAAAACTAAAATTTGGGAAAATGAAATCTCTTTCCATAGAAATACCTTTGCTTTTTGTCGCGAGCATGGTTATTCTTTCGGTTGCGGTCGTAACCATAGTAGCGTTCAGATTTCATAAAAAAATGATAGATGAATATACGATGTTGGCAGAGGGTGTTACCAATCTTATGGCGAATGAGATTAATCCGTCGAAGACCGACGAATATATGGAAAGAAATTTTGAGATGGATGAATATAACAGGATTCTTGATGAGTTTTACCTTTTAAAGGATAGCTATCCTGATATTCTTTATATGTATGTATACCGTTTTGAGGAAGACGGCGGACATGTTATATTTGATCTCGATAACGGCGAGGATGATCCGGCTGATGAGCCGGGAAGCTTTTACGATCTTGATGAGGCAGTGGTTCCGTATAAGGATGATTTGATACACGGCCGATATGTTCCGGCGCTTACCGGTCATACCGAATTCGGATATTTGCTTACGTATATGAGGCCGATTTTCGATGAAAACGGAAATTATATGTGTCATGCCTGTGTTGATTTTTCCATGGATAATTTATATAAAAAGGATGTCAGATTTTTGATTGGTGTAATAGCTTTTATATTGATGGCGGTTATACTTATTCTTATTATGGATATTGCTATAGTCAGACGAAGAATTTCAAGACCTTTAGCCAAGATGATCAGATGTACAAGAAACTTTAAGTACGGTGATGATAATGACAGACTTGCCAATGTTTCTTCCATGGAAAAACTCGGTATCGAATCAATGGATGAAATTGGTGAGCTTTACAATATGTTCGTTTTATCGCTTAAGGAAAGCAGATACTATATGACGAACTTCAAGCAGGCTAAAAATGATATACTCGACAAGGAAGAAAAACTCGGTGAGATGAGTAAGGCAGCCATGAGCGATGCACTTACGGGTGTAGGTAATAAGACTTCGTTTGATGAGAAATGCAACGAACTCAATGAAGTAATAGCCGGTAAAAAGGCTTGCTTTGCGGTCGTTATGGCAGACTTAAATAATCTTAAATACATAAATGATACGTTCGGACATAAAAGCGGTGATGAATATATTGTAGGTTGCTGCAATATATTGACCGATGTTTACAAGCATTCACCGGTTTTCAGAGTCGGTGGTGACGAGTTCGTTATTATAATCGAAAATCAGGATTATGACAGCAGAGAGTGGCTGTTTGAAAAAACGAAAAAGAGATTTGCCGATTCATACGGTAAAATGGATAAAGAGCGATATGAAAGATATTCCGCAGCTCTTGGCATGGCAGAATTTACCGCAAGAGATGAAAATGTCGAGCAGGTATTTATTCGTGCGGATGAAAATATGTATACCAATAAGATGAACTTTAAAAAGGAAAACGGAAGCTACAGATAAGAAATCTTAAAATAAATTTTGATGGGAACACGTTGGTATGAATGACGATATAAAAAACAGCGATAAGCTTAATGAAAATAAGATTATTACAAAAAGGGATATTATTTTTATAATTTCTCTTTTGGCTGTTATGATTGTCATAATTTTGTTTATGCATTTTAACAAGAAGACAGGTTATAATGTCAGGATATCCGCTGACGGAAAAACGATTAAAACCCTTTCGCTGGATAAGGATGAGAAATATGTCTTTGAAAGTGACAAGGGTTATAATATTGTCGTTATAAAGGATAAAGAGGTCTATGTTGAGGAAGCGGATTGTCCTGATAAAATATGTGTTAATCACAAAAAAATAAGCAATATAGGAGAGACAATAATATGTCTTCCGCATAAGCTTGTGGTGGAAATAACCGAGTGATTTGACAGTAAAATAAAGACATAAATTTTAGAAAAGAAAACGGCGGTTGCGATGGCAAAAAAAATATCGGAAAAAAATAAAAACAAAATAAATTCACGATCGGCTTCGAGCCTTACCGCGCTTTGCGGCGTCCTTATCGCACTTGCAATGGTGCTTTCGTATCTGGAAAGTCTAGTTCCGATAAGTTTTGCCATACCCGGAATTAAGCTTGGACTTGCCAATATCGTAACGATAATTGCGCTTATTAAGCTTGGCTTTAAACCGGCACTTATAATAAGCGTCGGAAGAGTTCTGCTTTCCGGACTCTTATTCGGTAATCCCGCAACGATTATGTACAGTATGGCAGGAGCTTTGCTTAGTTTGCTTGTTATGTTTGTTATCAGAAAATTTAAGCTTTTGGCCATAACGGGCACAAGTGTCTGCGGAGCCGTATCGCATAATGCGGGGCAGCTTATTGTGGCTGCAATTGTTATAGAAAACACAAAAATCTTTTATTATCTTGCGGTCCTTTCGGTCTCGGGAATAATAGCGGGAATTCTTATAGGTATTCTTGCCGGAATAATCATAAAAAATATCCGTTTCTAATTATGAAAAATCTGTTAAAAATCCCTTTAAAACAGGCAGATTTTATTGTAAAAAAAACACATTTGTAGTAAAATATTTACAAATATTTTTAATGTGGGGTAAATGTGATGAAATTGACATTTAAGGGTGGTATTCATCCATATGAGGGTAAAGAACTCACCATGGATAAAGAAGTGATTGAATATCTTCCAAAGGGTGATATGGTATATCCGTTATCTCAGCACATAGGTAAGCCTGCCAAGCCTGTTGTAAAAAAAGGCGATGAGGTTAAGGCCGGAGACCTTATAGCTGAAGCTGACGGATTTGTTTCTGCCAATATTCATGCTTCCGTATCAGGCAAGGTTAAGGCGATAGAGCCAAGACTTACATCCTCCGGTTCTAAGGTGGATTCAATCGTTATTGAAAATGACGGTCTTTATGAGACAAAAGAATTTATTCCAAATGACAAGGAGATAAGTGAATACACGAAAGAGGAGATTATCGGAGCCATAAAGGCTGCCGGTATTGTCGGTATGGGCGGAGCAGGATTCCCTACCCATGTAAAACTCTCTCCTAAAGAGCCTGATAAGATTGACAGAATAATCGTAAATGCTTCCGAGTGTGAACCTTATCTTACTTCGGATTACAGAAGACTCATGGAGGAACCGGACAAGGTTATAGACGGTTTAAGACTTGTATTAAGTATGTTCCCGGGCTCAAAGGGTATAATCGGTATCGAGAGCAACAAGCCGAAGGCTATTGCGCTTCTTCGCGAGAAGCTTGCGGGCGATTCTGACATAACCGTAAACAAGCTTAAAACAAAATATCCGGAAGGAGCCGAAAGACAGCTTATATATGCCAATACCGGAAGATATATAAATTCAAAAATGCTTCCTGCGGATGCAGGCTGTATAGTACATAATGTTGATACGGTTTATGCCATAAGTGAGGCTGTAAGAGAGGGCAAACCTCTTATGGACAGGATAGTTACCGTAACCGGTGATGCAATCGAAAATCCTACCAATTTCAAAGTAAAAATCGGTACAAGCTATAAAGAACTTGTGGAAGCTGCGGGCGGATTCAAAAATGATCCGGCTAAGATAATTGCGGGCGGTCCTATGATGGGTAAAGCTATTTATACTCTTGATATGCCTATTACGAAAACTAATTCCGCAATTCTTGCCATGACCAAGGATGAAGTTGCGGAGTATGAGAGCAGCGCATGTATAAGATGCGGAAGATGTGTGTCGGTCTGCCCGGGACGCGTTATGCCGAATATGCTTGGCGATCTTGCCGAAGCGGGAGCTGTTGATGAATTCCTTGCAAACAACGGTATGGAGTGTTGCGAGTGTGGATGTTGTTCATACGTATGCCCTGCAAAGAGACATTTAACCCAGACTATAGCAGGTATGAGAAAGAATATACTTGCAAATAAGAAAAAGTAAGAGAGGAGAAGAATGATGGATGAAAAAGAATTAAAGCTTAAGATATCCGCTTCTCCTCATGTGAGAAGCGAAGCGACAACGGCGGATATTATGTCCGATGTAATGATCGCACTTGTACCGGCTACGGCATTTGGCGTTTATCTTTTCGGTAAGCATGCCGCATTTCTGGTGCTTGCGTGCGTTCTGTCAGCCGTTCTTGCCGAGTTTATATATGAAAAACTAATGAAGCTTCCTGTTACCGTCGGAGATTTTTCCGCTGTGGTTACGGGACTTTTGCTGGCGATGAACCTTCCGCCTGAACTTCCGATATGGATGGGTGTGCTTGGTTCGGTATTTGCGATAATTGTTGTTAAACAGCTTTTCGGAGGATTGGGTAAGAACTTTATGAATCCTGCTCTTGCGGCAAGATGCTTTTTACTTTTATCCTTCGGTGCTTCGATGACAAGATTTGTATATGACGGTGTTACGAGTGCTACACCGCTTGCGCTTCTTAAAAACGGAAGTCATGTTGAATTAAAGAATATGTTCCTTGGTTATACCGCGGGAACAATCGGTGAGACTTCAGCGGTAGCTCTTCTTATCGGTGCTGTTTATCTTTTGATCAAGAGAGTAATAAGCCCGAAGATACCGCTTGTCTATATAGGTACATTTGCGATAGCCATGACTATATATGCAATTGTAAAAGACAAGGACGTAGTAAATTTTGTATTATGTGAAATCTGCGGTGGAGGACTTATGCTTGGTGCGTGGTTTATGGCTACTGATTATGTTACTTCACCTATTACACCGGTAGGTAAGATTATATACGGTATCGTGCTCGGACTTCTTACATTTACATTGAGAATATTCGGAAACGGAGCAGAGGGTGTATCATATGCGATTATCATGTCAAACCTTCTTGTACCGCTTATAGAGATGGCTACAAAACCAAAGGCATTCGGTGAAGGTGCGGAAATGTCTGCCGAAGATAAAAAGAAAAAGAAGGCTGAGGAAAAGGAAGCTAAAAAAGCAAAAGCCGAAGAAGATGCTGATAAGAAAGAAGCTTCAGAGTCTGATAAAAAACCGGATGCTTCCGAAAAAACCTCCAAAAAGGAAGGAAAAGATATTAAGGGAATCTTTAAAGCCATATGTGCAATCATGCTGATAACCGTAATCATGGGTGCCATACTCGGTACGGTTTACAGCGTGACAAAGGAGCCTATCGAAAAGGCTGAGGAAAAGGCAAAGCAGGAGGCTTATAAAGAGGTATTCCCTGAGGCTTCGGATATTTTATCCGTAAGCGAAGACCAGCTTGATTATGGTCAGATTAACAATCTTATACAAAGCTTTGGATTTACTCATGACACTATTGATGAGATATGTTTGGTCAGCGATGCCGATAAGAGTTTAATCGGATATATTGTTGTGGTAACCAATGATAACGGTTACGGCGGCAAGATTCAGATGGTTGTCGGTATGAGAAAAGATGCTACGATAACAGGTCTTGCCTTCCTTGAGCTTAAGGAAAGCCCGGGACTTGGTATGGAGGCCGATAAGGATAAGTTCAAGAATCAATTTGTCGGCAAGCATGAAACAAGGTATGAGTATACAAAGACAGGTGCTGTCGTAGACAGTCAGATAGATGCGATTTCGGGTGCTACCATTACAACCTCTGCCGTAACGGATGGTGTCAATGCTGCGGTTGCACTTATCACTATGTTGGGAGGTGAGTAAGATGGGTAAAAATACTGAAAGATTATACAACGGTATAGTTAAAGAAAATCCTACCTTTGTGCAGATGCTCGGCATGTGTCCTACGCTTGCGGTTACGACCTCTGCGATTAACGGACTCGGTATGGGACTTACGACCATGGTTATTCTTACTTTGAGTAACATAATGATATCCCTCTTACGAAAGCTTATTCCGGACAAGGTCAGAATACCAGCATTTATAGTTATCATAGCTTCGTTTGTTACCGTGGTTCAGTTTTTACTTAAAGCATATATTCCGACTCTTAATGCAAGTCTCGGACTTTATATTCCACTTATTGTTGTAAACTGTATCATACTCGGACGTGCGGAAAGCTATGCATCAAAGAATCCTGTTATTCCGTCTGCATTTGACGGTATAGGAATGGGACTCGGATTTACCGTAGGTCTTACAATAATCGGTATAATCAGAGAGATACTCGGTTCGGGTACAATATTCGGCCATATGATTTACTCGGGCTACAAACCGATCGGAATATTTGTAATGGCACCGGGAGCATTTCTTGTGCTTGCATTTGTCGTTGCATTTATTAATAAGTTAAATATAAATAAGGCGAAGAAAAACGGAACAACACCGAAGACCTGCAGACTTGATGAATGCGAAGGATGTCCGAATGTGCTTTGTTCGGGAAAGGTAAAGGAGGATTAGTGATATGAATATTATATTATTGGCTATTTCGGCCGCATTTGTAAATAATGTTATATTGGTTCAGTTCCTCGGTATCTGTCCTTTCCTCGGCGTTTCAAAGCAGATAAAGACGGCAGCCGGCATGGGCGGTGCGGTAATCTTCGTAATGGCTATTTCTTCAACCGTTACAAGTCTTATATATTATTTTATACTTGAACCGCTTGATATAGCATATCTTAATACGATAGTATTTATTCTTGTTATTGCGGCATTGGTACAGTTTGTTGAAATGTTCCTTAAGAAAGCGGTACCTTCGCTTTATAAGGCACTTGGTGTTTACCTTCCGCTTATAACAACCAACTGTGCGGTGCTCGGTATAGCTATTTCGAATGTTGACAGCGGGTACAGCATTTTGGAATCAATTGTAAACGGAGTATTTTCAGCGGTTGGATTTGCAGTTGCGCTTATCCTTATGGCAGGAATCAGAGAGAAGTTGGATAAGAATGACAGTATTCCCGAAAGCTTCAAGGGGACACCTATAGTTCTTATATCGGCAGGACTTATGGCTATTGCCTTTGCGGGTCTTGCGGGACTTATATAAGGGGGGATTTTAGATGGATATTAATGCAGTTCTTATAGCGGCAGCGGTTGTCGGTGTAGTCGGCATACTTGCGGGAATTCTCCTCGGTGTAGCGAGCGAAGCTTTTAAGGTTAAGGTTGATGAAAAAGAGATAAAGGTAAGAGAAGCTCTTCCGGGTAACAACTGCGGTGCCTGCGGATTTCCGGGTTGTGACGGATTGGCTGCAGCGATAGCTAAGGGTGAGGCGAAGCCGGGCACATGTCCCGTAGGCGGTGAACCTGTGGCTAAAGTTATAGCTGAGATAGTCGGCGGAGAAGCCGATGTTGTTAAGATGGTTGCCAACGTAAGATGTAAGGGCGATTGCGATAAGGCTAAGGAAGCTTATGAGTATGTCGGACCGAAGGATTGCCGTATCGCGGCAAATACGCCGGGAGGAGGACCTAAGGGTTGTTCATACGGATGCCTCGGTTTCGGAAGCTGCGTGGCTGTATGTCCTTTTGATGCCATACATGTGGTTGACGGAATAGCTGCAGTTGATAAAGAAAAATGTAAGGCATGCGAAGCCTGTGTGGCTGTATGCCCGAGACATATAATCGAGATAGTTCCTTATGATGCGGGTGCTGTAGTAGAATGTAATTCAAAGGACGGCGGTAAGGAGGTTAAACAGGTTTGTTCGGTTGGTTGTATAGGCTGCGGATTATGTCAGAAGAATTGTCCGGCAGATGCAATACATGTGGAAAACAAACTTGCGAAGGTTGACTACTCAAAGTGTACAGGCTGCGGAACCTGTAAGGAAAAGTGTCCTGTTAAGATTATTGGTTAGTTTTTTTGGGAGATTAATATATGAATTTCGGCTATGTATTTGATGAAGGTTTTACTGTCCCTGCCGCGGTTTCGATATATTCATTGCTTTATAATAACCGACATATGAAGGAGATAAAGCTTTATATATTGGATGACGGAATAGAAGAGGAAAGCAGAAAAAAACTGACTCAAATGGTTGAAAAATTCAATAGAGAAATAGTCTTTGTTGATGTAAAGGATGCAAATAAAAGATTGTCGGAAGTAACAAAATATAATTGGAACGGAAGATATTCCACATATTTAAGACTCATGCTTAATTCTATTTTACCGGACAAAGACGAAGTTATCATAATGATAGACGGTGATACAATTGTAAACGGTAAGTATGAATATTTTGAGCATTTGGATCTTGAAGGTTATCTATGTGCCATGGCTCTGGAGTCCGGACCGAATATATATCATAAGATGTCGGGACTCGGTTATAATGAGTTTTATAACGGCGGACTTATTGCGATAGATTTAAAAAAATGGCGTGAAGAAAAAGCGGAAGAAAAGATACTGGACTTTCTTACTAATGTTCGAGAAAAAAATATGCTTACCGACGAGGATGTGCTTTCAGCCGTATTTAAAGGAAAGATAAAGCGTATTCCTATTGAGAATAATTTCCTCACACCGTATTATTTGTACGCATCAAAGTTTTATTATTGGTATTTCGGTTGGAATAAGCTTGCAAAAAAAGGTGTCTTTTATTCTCTTGATGAGATGAAAGCAGCAAGAAAAAAAGCTGTTATGTATCACTGTATAGATACCTATGCAAACAGACCGTGGTTTAGCAATAATGTTCATCCTTATACAAAATTGTTTGATAAATATCTATCTAAGACACCATGGAAGGATTATGAGAAAAAAGAACGAAAAATGTCCTTTATGATGAAAATCGAATACAATTTACGTAAATACCTTCCGCGTCCCTTGTCCAAGTTTATGTATGCATTTGCTTACAGGCTTTATTACGGAATCGGTGCTAAAATATACTACAGAGGGTGTAATAAAAACACCTTAAGATAGAACGTGTTACGGAGTAAAAATGAGAGTTGGCAGTTTTAAAAAGAAAATATATTGCGCAGTAATTTCGATTGGAATTATGTGTAGTATTTCGGGATGCACAATACCGGGAAAAGATAAAAAAGATAATAAAAATGTTACGGAAAATGAAATAACAACAGAAGCGGTAACGGATGCGGTAACGGAAACAACCGAGGCAATAACGACAACTACGGAAGTTCAGCATGATATACGAACATTGACAATAACGGCAACGGGAGATTGTGCTCTCGGACCTATCCAGACACATGGCTATGGCGGTTCGTTTCATGAATATTATGATAATTACGGAGAAGGATATTTCCTTCAAAATTTCAAGGAGCTTTTTGAAGCGGATGATTTCACCTTGGTAAATCTTGAATGTGCTTTGACGGAACGACCGTTTTATCCGGACTCAAATCCTGATAAGGAGTTTTTTATAGTAGGTCGTCCGGAATATGCGGGAATACTTTCTTCCGCAGGCGTGGAAGGCTGTTCCCTCGGTAATAATCACTCAAAGGATGTTGGAACGGCAGGACTTGAGGATACGGAAGCTGCCTGTGACAGTGCGGGAATAAAGTGGGCTGTTGATGATGTATCGGCAATATATGAAACAGAGGACGGATATACCATAGGATTTGCATCCTCGCTTTTGACAGGACCGGTTGAAAGAGAAAATTATATCAGAAATGCGATACAGCAATTTAATGAACAGGATGTGGATATAATCGTAGCATGCTGTCATTGGGGAGAGGAAAAGGAATATTATCCTACGGATTATCAAAAAAGACTTGCGCATGAATTTGTAGACTTGGGTGCTGATTTGATAATCGGAAATCATCCTCATGTGGTTCAGGGTGTAGAATATTATAATGGCAAGGTTATATGCTACAGTCTCGGTAATTTTTGCTTTGGTGCCAGCCATCATCCTTACGATATGGAGGATATGGTTTTTCAGCAGACATTTACATTTGTTGACGGTGAACTAAGAGCAACTCTTGATGCCCATATAATACCTGTAAGAATCAGTACCGATGCATCAAGTAATGATTTTCAGCCTGTATATCTGGAAGGTGAAGAAAAGAGCAGCTTTATCGAAAGAGTTAATACATACAGTGAGGCATGCGGTAACGTCGAATTTGACGAAAACGGAAAGCTTTTGGTTGATTACGGCGATATGATGTCCGACGACGGAAGCAATGCTTCGGAGGACGGAACAGTCATATATGAGGATGACTCTGAATCCGAAAACCCGGAAGAAATCTCCGATGGAGAAAACGACACAAACGAAAATCCTTCAAATGCGGCAGACAATGAAGCTTCGGGAGAAGTGGTTGAAGATATGGAAGGAAACGAGTGATAAACATATGCCGCGATTTTG
>JAFSZR010000145.1 GCA_017459135.1 Lachnospiraceae bacterium
TCCGACAATTCCGATGCCAAGTCCAAGCTTTTTGGCATAATCAAGTATCGTTTCCTTGACCTTATCGGAAATACTGTACGGAGGATAAACGCTTATCGAATCACCGGAATGTACACCCGTTCTTTCAACAAGCTCCATAATGCCCGGTACAAATACATCTGTTCCGTCACAGATTGCATCGACCTCGACTTCCTTACCCTGTATGTACTTATCGACAAGCACCGGCTTATCCTCGTCTATCTCAACCGCATTTTTAAGGTAATATGTAAGATGTTCTTCCTTAGCAACTATCTGCATGGCACGTCCGCCAAGTACAAAGCTCGGTCTTACAAGCACCGGATAGCCAATCTCTTCTGCTGCCTTAAGTCCCGCTTCAATACTTGTTACCGCCTGTCCTTTAGGCTGCGGAATATTTAATTCATACAGCACCTTTTCAAATGCATCTCTGTTTTCGGCTTTTTCAATCGCTTCGCAATCGGTTCCGATAAGCTTAACTCCTCTTTTCATAAGAGGCTCGGCAAGGTTAATGGCTGTCTGTCCGCCCAAAGAAGCAATAACTCCTTCAGGATTTTCATGCATTATAATGTCCATTACATCCTCAACCGTAAGTGGCTCAAAATAAAGCTTGTCAGAGGTTGTATAATCCGTGGAAACGGTTTCCGGATTGTTATTGATTATAATAGCCTCATAGCCGTATTCCTTGATAGTCTTTATCGCATGAACAGTCGAATAATCAAACTCGACACCCTGGCCTATACGTATAGGTCCCGAACCAAGAACGATAATCTTCTTTTTGTCCGAAATAATTGACTCCTGCTCATCCTCGTATGTCGAATAGAAATACGGAATGTAGCTGTCAAACTCCGAAGCGCAGCTGTCTATCATCTTATAAACAGGGAATATGCCTTCTTTTTTCCTGTATTCAAATATAGCATCTTCATCCGTCTCCCAAAGATTTGCAATAATCCTGTCGGAAAATCCCATCTTCTTTGCAACTATTAATTCATCTTTGTCAAACGGTGACTCCTTAAGTACATTCTCTTCTTCAACTATATTTTTAAGCTTTCTTAAGAAAAGCATATCTATCTGTGTTTTTTGTGCAATATCTTCCAATGCGGTTCCCATACGAAGAAGTCTTGCAATGGCATAAATTCTGTCATCGGTTCCGTCACTTATATACGAAAGAAGACTCTCTTTATCGTAGTCGTCAAACTTCTTCATATAAAGGTGATATACTCCGATTTCAAGAGAGCGAATCGCCTTAAGCAAGCTTTCCTCAAGGGTTCTGCCGACGCTCATTACCTCACCGGTCGCTTTCATCTGAGTACCGAGATGGTTATTTGCATCAGCAAATTTATCAAACGGGAATCTCGACATTTTTGTCACTACATAATCAAGTGCCGGTTCAAATGAAGCAGGTGTGTTGGCAAGCATTATCTCGTTCAAATCCATACCTATGCTTATCTTTGCCGATACTCTCGCAATCGGATATCCGCTTGCCTTTGAAGCAAGTGCCGATGAACGCGAAACTCTCGGATTAACCTCTATAAGATAATACTGGAAGGAATGCGGATCAAGGGCAAACTGTACATTACAACCGCCCTTTATCTTAAGCGCTCTTATAATCTTAAGTGCGCTGTCCCTTAACATATGATATTCCTTGTTGGTAAGCGTCTGCGACGGGCAGACAACTATCGAATCACCCGTATGTATGCCGACAGGGTCGATATTCTCCATATTACAGATGGTAATTGCGGTGTCGTTGGCATCACGCATTACCTCGTATTCTATCTCCTTGTAACCCTTTATGCTCTTTTCAACAAGAACCTGATGTACCGGTGAAAGCATAAGGGCATTTTTCATAATCTCCCTAAATTCCTCTTCGTTGGAAGCAAAACCGCCGCCTGTTCCGCCAAGCGTATAGGCAGGTCTTAATATAATCGGATAACCGATTTTTTCCGCTGCCTCAAGTCCTTCCTCCATGGAATTGGCAATAAGCGAAGGAAGTACAGGCTCTCCGAGTTCTTCACAAAGCTCCTTGAATAATTCTCTGTCCTCCGCCTTTTCTATACTCTCGCTGCTCGTTCCGAGAAGCTCTACATTACATTCTCTTAAAACGCCCTTTTTCTCAAGCTGTATGGCAAGGTTAAGTCCCGTCTGGCCGCCTAAGCTTGGAACGATGGCATCCGGTCTTTCATAACGAATAATCTTAGCCATATATTCAAGCGTTAAAGGCTCCATATAAACTCTGTCCGCTATGGCAGGGTCTGTCATAATCGTTGCAGGATTTGAGTTACACAAAATAACTTCATATCCTTCTTCCTTAAGAGCAAGACATGCCTGAGTTCCCGCATAATCAAATTCTGCTGCCTGACCTATAACTATCGGTCCCGAGCCTATAACAAGTATCTTTTTTATATCTGTTCTTTTTGACATTGTATTTTTCCTCCCTGATAACTAAGCGCTTATTAAACAATAAACTCTGATTTACTTTCCCTCTTCTATGAGTCTTATAAACTCATCGAAAAGATATGCGCTGTCCTGTGGTCCCGGTGCGCTCTCCGGATGATATTGAACCGAAAAGACCTTATCTTTTACGCTTCTCGCACCTTCGACAGTGTTATCAAGTATATTTATGTGAGTTACTTCCAAGCCTGTTCCCTTTACGCTTTCTTCATCAACCGCAAAGGAATGGTTTTGTGAAGTAATTTCTATCTTATTTGTAAGCAGATTCTTTACAGGGTGATTACCACCTCTGTGTCCGAACTTTAATTTGTAGGTCTTCGCACCATAGGCAAGACTTATAAGCTGATGACCGAGACAGATTCCGAAAATCGGAAGCTTACCAATCAATTTCTTTATGTTATCGGCAACCACCATTACATCCTCAGGATCGCCCGGACCATTTGATACAAATACTCCGTCAGGATTAAGTTCCAATATATCCTCGGCAGAGGTATCATAAGGAACTATGGATACGTTGCATTTTCTGTTATTTAACGAGCGAATTATGTTTTGCTTAATTCCGCAATCTATCGCAACTATATGATATTTTGCATCAGCAACATTTGAACGCCATTTACTCTTGCAGCTTACCTTTGAAACAGCATCATGCTCATAAGGATTTTCTTCGATTATCTTTAAGCCCTCTTCAAGGCTTGTATCAACACCGGTAATAAGAACTCTTCTTGAACCAATGTCTCTTATGGAACGGGTAAGCTTCCTGGTATCAATTCCCGATATACCTGTTATATGATATTTTTTCATAATCTCCGAAAGGGTTCTTCTGCTTCTGAAATTAGATGGAAAGTCGTTATACTCTCTGACTATAAGACCGCCTATTGTAGGAATATCGGTTTCATAATCATCATTTGCGATTCCGTAATTACCGATAAGCGGATAAGTCATAACAACGGATTGATATGTATAAGACGGGTCGGAGATTATCTCCTGATAACCAACCATGGATGTATTAAAAACAATCTCGGTAACCTTATCTTCAGTGTCTCCGAAAGCATATCCATAATACTCGCTTCCGTCCTCCAAAATCAGTTTTCTGTTAAATTTTTCTCGTTCCATTTTTTCACCTTCTATTTCATTTTATCTTGATTATTCGGCTATCGCCATATAAAGAATCATCTGAGCTGTTTCCACCATGCTGTTGCCCGAATCCATACTACATTTTTGAATATAATGATATGCTTCCGGTTCTGTCATATCATTTCTTTCCATCAATAAAAGCTTTGCATTATTGACATAGTTTTTACCGTGCTCGTCACGCTTTCTGCCCTTTTGTTCGACAATCTTTTTTCTGATTATCCTGTTTTGCTGCTCCAATACCATATTTACCGTATTGACGATATCAGACGGCTTGCAAGGCATAATAAGTGTTATAACCCCCTCCGGACAACGTATCTGATTATCCTTTGAGGTCATAAGCACCATCTGGAAATTATTCGGCAGATAGCCCGAAAGCTCACGCGAGCTCATATCCGGAAAACGGTGTCCGCATATAACAACTCCCGATTCAAGCTGATTTACATTGGAAAGGACAGATGCGGCCGCACTGCATATTGCAAATGTTTCCATACCGTATCTGCCAAGTAAAGAGCTTATCTTCTTTGAATCATTCAGTTTAGGCAAAGCAATAATAATACTGCCCATCTACGCACTCCTTAAATTCTGTAAAGGTATTTTTGAAGCTCCCAATCCGAAATCTGATTCATATACTCGTTCCACTCATTTTCTTTTGAAACGGCATACTTTTCGACAAATGATTCACCAAGAGTATCCTTTGTAAGACTGCTTTGTTTAAACAATTCCACTGCAGCCATAAGGTTTGATGGAATACCTGCATCAATCAAATCATCGGAAGGCTTTATCCTTTCTTCTATACCTCTAAGACCTGCATTGACAAACATAGCCATTGCAAGATAAGGGTTCGCCGATGGATCGGCAAATGAAAACTCAAGCTTAACGTCCTCTCCTCTTCTGTTGTGAAGTTTAGGACTGTTGCTGAATTCTCTTTTATATGAATTGACTATTGGATTTGTTATGGCACACATTTCCTTTGCATACTTCATAATACCGCCTGCAAACCATGCACCCTCACAATCCAAATCGCCTTTTTCATAATCTTTAAGTATATTCTTATCATTTTTATAAACAGACATATTAAGATGAACACCTGAACCTGCCTGATCCTGGCGAGGCTTAGGCATAAATGTAGCGTGAAGACCGAAGGTCTTTGCTATGGAACGAACCGAAGTCTTAAATGTTATCATACCGTCTGCCATATTAAGCAGAGGTCCCTCTTCAAAATCAATCTCATGCTGTGCAACAGCTGTTTCATGATATGAAGAATTGATATTGAAGCCCATCTCTTCAAGCATGAGCACAATATTTCTCCTTGCATTTTCTCCGAGGTCAACAGGGCCTACATCCATAAGTCCCGCATGCTCATGTGAAAATGTTGTCGGCAGTCCGTCCTCATCCGTATGGAAGAGGAAAAACTCACACTCCGGATTAATATAAAAATCATAGCCTTTTTCTTTTGCTTTATTTATTGTATTTTTAAGAATTGTTCTCGGACAGAATGAAATTTCGTTACCGTCGGCATCGCAGACATCACAAAGAAGTCTTGCAACCCTGCTCTGCTGAGGTCTCCAAGGAAGAATGATAAATGTATCGAGGTCAGGTCTTAAGTAAAGCTCTTCTTCATCAACCTTAAAAATCTTTTCGTTCTCAAACGCAAACTGATTGTCAATTACCTTTTCAATCATTCTTGCGGTTACGGCAACATTTTTTAAATTGCCGAGAGGATCGGTAAACTGAAGTCGTACAAACTCCACATCCTCTTCCTCAATAATATTTAAAATCTCATTCTTCGTCTTCATTTTTCTCCCTCACTTAATTACAATTTTACAGGTTCGAATACCCCATCAGGGATTTATCTACTTCCTTTGCTGCGGCTCTTCCCTCTGCAATAGCCCATACCACGAGAGACTGTCCGCGGTGCATATCACCTGCCGTATAAATTTTTTCTTTACTGGTCTTATATGAGCCCTGTGCTGTCTTGACATTTGTACGTCCATCACATTCTACACCAAAACCATCGGTTACGTAAAGCTCACTTCCCAAAAAACCTGCGGCGATAAGACATAATTCGCAAGGAAGTTCCTTTTCACTTCCTTCTACAGGTACCATATTATACCTTCCTGCTTTTTTTTCAAATACACTTTTTAATTCAACTGTTTTAACAGCCTTAAGCTTGCCTTTTTTATCCTTTATAAACTCAGCTACCGTAGTGCAGTATATTCTCGGATCATGTCCAAATTTATAAATGGCTTCTTCCTGACCGTAATCCA
>JAFSZR010000146.1 GCA_017459135.1 Lachnospiraceae bacterium
TTGGTGAACCTGGTACTCAGCTTACAATGCGTACTTTCCATACTGGTGGTGTTGCTGGTGATGATATTACACAGGGTCTTCCTAGAGTAGAAGAGCTTTTCGAGGCCAGAAAGCCAAAGGGACTTGCAATTATCGCAGAGTTCGGCGGTGTGGTTGAGATTAGAGAAACCAAGAAGAAACGTGAAGTTGTTATAACAAACAACGAAACAGGTGAATCAAAGGCATATCTCATTCCTTACGGTTCAAGAACCAAGGTTGTTGACGGTCAGGTACTTGAGGCCGGTGATGAGCTTACAGAAGGTTCAGTTAATCCTCATGATATTCTTAAGATTAAGGGTATCCGTTCAGTACAGGATTACATGATCCGTGAAGTTCAAAAAGTTTACAGACTTCAGGGTGTTGATATCAATGATAAGCACATTGAGGTTATCGTAAGACAGATGCTTAAGAAAGTAAGAATTGAAGAAAGCGGAGATACGGAATATCTTCCTGGAACGCTTGTAGATGTTCTTGACTATGCAGAGATAAATGAGATGCTTGAGGAAGAGGGCAAGAGACCTGCTACAGGTACTCAGGTAATGCTCGGTATTACAAAGGCATCACTTGCAACCAATTCATTCCTTTCAGCAGCTTCCTTCCAGGAGACTACTAAGGTTCTTACAGATGCTGCTATTAAGGGCAAGGTTGATCCGCTTATCGGTCTTAAGGAAAATGTTCTTATAGGTAAACTTATTCCTGCCGGTACAGGTATGAAGAGATACCGCAGCGTTAAGCTTGATACAGGTAAGAGAGAACAGGCATTTGCCGATTTCGATGAAGATGAATATCAGGATGTTGATGAGTTTGATGAAACTTCGGAAGATGTAATCGATGAAGTTGATGAAACCGCAGCAACCGAAGAAGAGTAAATAAAAGCAATAAAAAAATAAGCCCGGATTTAATTCCGGACTTATTTTTTTATGAAGTTTGATTTTAATAAATATTATTTAACGGATTTTATTATTCTTTTTTTGTTTTCTCTTTTTGAGTCTTTTCTTTCTGTGGTTTAGGATCGTTTAATTCAATTCCTGCAAGAGGCATTGTGACGGTTTCGATAAATAACATAAATATGAAAAGCATAATGGCTATAGATACAAGGTAGGAATGAAGATATATTTCATTTCCGTTATTACCTTCAAAATTGATTATGCAGTCCTTTATTGCCAAAGGAGCCATAATCAGGACAAACAGGAATATATGAACCATATCCATAGCTTTTCTTTCTTCGTCGCTGTCAAGGCAAAGGACAAGCGGAACAAATAAAAGTAAAAGAGAAGTTTCAAGTTCCGCAAAAGGTCCTGCAATAACTACCAATGTAAGTGCAAGTACACGTTTCCATTTTGATTTGCTGATAAAACCGCAAACGACTAAGGATATAACAAGTATAGCCCAGATTATATATTTTACAGGGCTGTCATTTGAAAGCGGCGTGTATCCGAGAGAAAATGAAAGTATATCGAGTCCTCCGAATATATCCGTTCTGTAAGCAGCACCGGCTTCCTGAATCTGATTTATATAATCAGGTATTTTCTCAAACATTTTTCCTATAACGGATAATCCTCCTGTGAAAAATGCGGGAACAATATATAACAATGCGCTGTATAAGACTTCGAGTAAAGAGTCTTTAAAACGTTTTTCTCTTAAAAGAAGAACTATAAATATAAGAGCATATGGTTTTATTGCAACAGCAAGTGCAAGAAATACAA
>JAFSZR010000147.1 GCA_017459135.1 Lachnospiraceae bacterium
CGGCGATTTGGGCGAGGAAATCGGTGTTCAAATCAGAGCCCAGAGCGAAGAGATATTCAACATGATGCACAGATTATAATAATTGGTTTGATTTATAAATTAAAAGGTATGGGCAGAACCGTCGTATACCAAAGGAGAGACATAGTATGATAGGAATAAATGAAGTTATAGAAACAAACGAAATGATTCACAAGCTTAATCTTGATGTCAGAACCATTACAATGGGAATAAGTCTTCTTGATTGTGTCGGAGCTGATGTAAAGGAAACCTGTGATAAGATATATGAGAAAATAACAAGTTCAGCAAAAGATCTTGTAAAGGTCGGTGAGGATATTTCAGACAAGTACGGAATTCCTATAGTTAATAAAAGAATTTCCGTTACACCGATTGCACTTGTAGGTGGTTCGGTATGTAAGACGGAAGAGGATTTTATAGAAATAGCAAAGAAGCTTGATGAAGCCGCTACGGTTTGCGGCGTTAATTTTATCGGTGGATATTCTGCTCTTGTTTCAAAGGGAATGACAAAGGCGGATGAGCTTTTGATTCGTTCCATACCTAAGGCTCTTGCCTGCACAGGCAGAGTCTGCAGCTCCGTAAATACAGGTTCGACAAAAACAGGTATAAATATGGATGCGGTTAAGCTTATAGGAGAGATAATTCGCGAAACCGCAGAACTTACTAAGGATAATGATTCGCTTGGATGTGCGAAGTTTGTTGTATTTTGCAATGCCCCTGATGATAATCCGTTTATGGCGGGAGCTTTTCACGGTGTTACCGAGGCTGACAGAATTATAAATGTCGGTGTCAGCGGACCGGGTGTTGTAAAGGCTGCCATAGAGCATGCGAGAGGTGAAAACTTCGAAGTATTATGTGAGACCATTAAAAAGACTGCATTTAAGATAACAAGAGTAGGACAGCTTGTTGCAAAAGAAGCTTCCGAAAGACTCGGAGTTCCTTTCGGAATAATTGATTTATCACTTGCACCGACACCTGCAGTAGGAGACAGTGTAGGAGAGATTCTTGAGGAAATAGGTCTTGAATATGCGGGTGCACCGGGTACAACGGCTGCTCTTGCCATGCTTAATGACCAGGTTAAAAAGGGCGGTGTTATGGCTTCGTCTTATGTCGGTGGATTAAGCGGAGCATTTATACCTGTAAGCGAAGACCAGAGAATGATAGATGCCGTAGCAGCAGGTGCTCTTACACTTGAAAAGCTTGAGGCTATGACCTGTGTATGTTCCGTAGGTCTTGATATGATAGCAATTCCGGGTGATACAAAGTCAACCACAATTTCGGGTATAATTGCCGATGAAATGGCTCTCGGTATGGTAAACCAGAAGACAACAGCAGTAAGAATTATTCCTGTTATAGGTAAAACAGTCGGAGATAAGGCTGAATTTGGAGGACTTTTGGGATATGCTCCGATTATGCCTGTTAATAAGTACAGCTGCGATAAGTTTATAAACAGAGGCGGAAGAATTCCTGCACCGATTCACAGCTTTAAAAACTAATTTAAAAGGATTTATTTTATGGGAAAACTTGCACTCTCAGAGCGTATTTTAATGAATATTGAAAAGCCTGCCAGATATATAGGCAATGAGGTTAACATTGTAAAGAAAGACATAAAGGATATTGATATCAGATTTGCAGTCTGCTTTCCTGATGTTTATGAAATCGGTATGTCATATCTTGGCATACAGATTCTATATGATTTCTTTAACAGACGAAGCGATACATATTGCGAGAGAGTTTACAGTCCGTGGCCTGATCTTGATAAGATTATGAGAGAAGAAAACATTAAGCTTTTTTCTCTCGAAACTCAAACGCCGATTTCTGAGTTTGACTGGCTCGGAATCACCATCCAATATGAGATGTGTTATACAAATATTCTTCAGGTTATCGAACTTTCGGGTATTCCGCTTTATGCCAAGGACAGAAAAAAGGGCGATACCTTTGTAATCGGCGGAGGTCCTTGTAGCGTTAATCCCGAACCTCTTGCGGATTTCTTTGATATGTTTTATATCGGTGAGGGTGAGGTTTCCTATAACGAAATCCTAGATTTATATAAGGTATATAAAGCAAGCGATATGACGAGAGAAGATTTTTTAAGAAAGGCTTCCTGCATACCGGGTGTTTATGTACCTTCATTGTATGACGTTTCTTACAACGAGGACGGCACAGTTCATGCCATAAATCCAATATATGATGATGTACCCAAAACAATTAAATGGCAGGCGGTAACGGATTTTGACAATGTTCCTTATCCGATGAAACCTGTTGTACCTTATATCAGAGCAACTCAGGACAGGGTTACTCTTGAAATTATGCGCGGCTGTATAAGAGGCTGCCGTTTTTGTCAGGCAGGTATGATTTACAGACCGACAAGACAAAAAAATGTTGAAATGCTTAAGGAATATGCACGTATAATGCTTGATAACACTGGCTATGAGGAGATATCCTTAAGCTCTTTGAGTTCGAGTGATTATGAAGAACTAGATGAGCTTTTGACCTTTTTGATAGAACTTCGCGACAATGATCATATCAATGTATCCCTTCCTTCATTGAGAATAGATGCATTTTCTCTTGATGTAATGAGCAAGGTTCAGGACATAAAAAAGAGCTCGCTTACATTTGCTGCAGAAGCAGGAACACAGAGACTTCGTGATGTTATAAATAAAGGTATTACCGAAGAAAATATTATAAAGGGCAGTCATGATGCCTTTTTAGGCGGATGGGATAAGGTAAAGCTTTATTTTATGATGGGACTTCCTACAGAGACAGATGAGGATTTACTTGGAATAGCGGAACTTGCCGAAAAAATATCGGAAGAGTATTTTGATACGGTTCCAAAGGAAAAACGCAACGGAAGAGTTATGATTAATGCATCTTCTTCATATTTTGTTCCGAAGCCTTTTACACCGTTTCAGTGGGCACCTATGATTACGCCTGAAGAATATATCAGAAGAGCATATTTTGTAAAGGATGCATTTGCAAGACAAAGAAATAAGAAGAGTCTTAAATTTCAATATCATGACGCCGAGATAACCGTGCTTGAGGGTGTTCTTGCAAGAGGAGACAGAAGACTCGGAAAGGTTCTTTATGATGTGTACAAAAAGGGCGCAATTTATGATGCGTGGACAGAGTTTTTTAATATGAACAGATATAAAGAAGCATTTGACGAAAATGATGTGGATATTAATTTCTATGTGACGAGGGAAAGAGCTGATGATGAGATTTTTCCTTGGGAGCATTTGGATGTTGGTGTATCACGCCGGTTTTTATTAAACGAATGGCATAATGCAAAGGCGGGAGTAGTAACACCAAACTGTCGTCAGAAGTGCTCGGGCTGCGGTGCTGCCGTATATAAAGGAGGTGTCTGCTTTGAAGCTAAGAATTAAGTATGAAAAGACAGGCGTCTTAAGATTTATCGGACATCTTGATGTAATGAGACTGTTTCAAAAGGCGATAAGAAGAGCTAAGCTTGATGTAGCTTATTCAAAGGGCTTTTCTCCACATCAGATTATTTCTTTTGCGGCTCCGATGCCTCTTGGTATGACATCGGAGGGCGAATATTTTGACGGAGAATTTAATACTGTAACAAGTACAGAGGATATGATGGACAGACTAAACCGGACTCTTCCTGACGGAATAAAGGTTCATGATATCGTACTTTTAAACGATAATGCAAAACCTTCAATGGCTATAGTATCGGCGTCTGATTATTACATTTACAAGAATGAGGAGTGCGAAACCGATATTCCTGAAGTATTAAAAAACTATATTGAACCAATGATGAATAAAACTTCTGTAGAAATCATAAAAAAGACAAAATCAAAGGAAGTAATGTCAGACATAAAGCCGTTAATATATGAAATTAAACCGTATAAAGAAGGAATATATATGCTTCTTGCTTCGGGAAGCAAAGACAATTTAAAGCCCGAGCTTGTTATAGAAGCATTATGTAACGAGGCAGATATAGAATATAACAGATATGATTATATGATACACAGGATTGAAACATATATGGGAGAAAGTAAGGCTTTAAAACCATTATCCTGTGACGGTAAACAATTTTGATTTTTTATGGTTCATATTACATACTTAAGGTACTCGCATAGCACGCTGTCGCTTAACGCTATGTTTAGCACCTTATGTATGTAATATGAACCTGCATAGTGAAATATTAATTGTATAGTGTGAAATGTAATTGTCACACTTTGAGGTTGATTATGAATAAATTTGTTGTTATTAATAAAGAGAATATTAAGCTTGGATATTATTTTAAAAATGATAAGCTTTCGGATTTAAGATGTTACGAGGAAGATTCGATTTTAAACAATGTATATGTCGGAAGGGTTTCAAATATTTTAACTAATATAAAAGCTGCCTTTGTTGATATAAAGCCGGGATTTAGCTGCTATCTTTCCATGGAAGATTACAAGAGCGACAAGAAACTTAGAATCGGTGACATAATTATAGTCCAAATATCAAAGGACAGCATTAAAACAAAACAACCAAGCGTAACAACCGATATTTGTCTTACGGGAAAATATGTGATTATTCATGCCGAAAAAACTGTTGGTGTTTCATCGAAGATAAAGGACGACGAAACAAGAGAAAGGTTAAAAAGCCTGTTTGAAAACACGCTTAAAGATTTTAATACTTCAAAAAAATGCAGTGATATTTCCTACGGAGCAATTATTAGAACACATGCTGCAGACGAAGATGTCTCCGAGGAGCTTATTACGCATGAAATAACTGGACTTTTAACCAAGCTTGATACTATGCTTGATAAGGCAAAGTATATGACAGCTTATTCGAAGGTATATGAAAGTGAACCAGCGTATATTAAGGATATGGCTTTGTTTTCCGAAAAGGAAGAGTGCGAAGTAGTAACCGATGATGAAAAAATATATGCTGAATTTGTTGAAAATCACCATAATCCGATAAGGCTTTACGCTGACAGCATGATAAGTCTTACGAATTTATATAATCTTAAGTCGCTTACCGAAAAAGCTTTAACAAAAAGAGCATACCTTAAATCGGGTGCATATCTTGTGATAGAACCTACCGAAGCCATGACCGTCATAGATGTAAATACGGGAAAGGCCATACACGGTAATAATTCCGAGGAATATATATTTAAAATCAACTGTGAGGCTGCAAAGGAAATTGCAAGACAGCTTAAGATAAGGAACCTATCGGGAATTATTATAATTGATTTTATCAGCATGAAAAATGAACGCCTAAATAATGAGCTTCTATCCAAATTAAAAGAATATACTTTAAAGGATGAAACGCCTGTTAAAGTAGTTGATATTACAAGACTCGGACTTGTTGAATTAACGAGAAAGAAAGTCAGAAAGCCGCTTTATGAGATGGCGGGGTTAATTAAATGAAAAAACGAGAAAGTAATTAAGTGGGATGATTCTTATGAATCGTCCCATTTGTTGTTTTTTTGTTGAAGCAACGAACGCTTGTTTACATAAAAATGACACGATTTGTTGCATTTTTTGTTTTTCTGTGAACACAAAAAATCATGAAGTTTATAGTGACAAGTTTGCACTGCGTGTGTTAAACTTAAATAGACTTGAAGAAGCGACGGAAGAAGAAAAAGAAAGCGACTTATACACTTATGCAAGGATGTTCAAGGCAAAAACCTGGGAAGAGATAACTATGTTGGCACAGGGAAATGAATATGCAGGCGAAGGGCAGTTTTCATATAGAAGCTGTCTTTTTTACTTGAGTGTTATGGTTTATGGTTATGCCTGACAAAATTGTGTCAATTTTTTAGATATTTTTTGAAAAAATACTATAAATATGTTATAATTCAAAAGGTCGTAATGAATTTAATTGGTATTATATATATGTTCGAATACGTAAAATGAGGTGATTGGACTATGTCGGATAAGATGCGTAAATTACCGATAGGAATACAGGATTTCGAATCAATAATAAACGGAGATTTTATATATGTTGACAAAACAAGATATATATATAATTTAGTGCATATGGGAAAACCATATTTTTTAAGCCGTCCGAGACGTTTCGGAAAGAGCCTTTTTCTGTCAACACTTCGCGCTTATTGGGAAGGAAAAAAAGAACTTTTTAAAGGACTTGATATAGAAGAATTAGAGAAAGATAATTCCGATGCATGGCAGGAATATCCGGTTTTTTATTTTGATTTTAACAAGAAGGATTTTCAACGCGAATCAGCCTTAGAAGAGGTTTTGAACGCACATCTGGTTGATTGGGAAAAGCAATATAATTTGACATCTCAAGATTTACCGATTGAGGAAAGGTTTCAGAACCTGATTAAAACAGCTTACGAAAAAACGGGTAAAAGAGTGGTTATACTCGTTGACGAGTACGACAAGCCTTTGCTTGAAGTGATTACTGATAATGAGCTTGAAGAGCACAATAAATCTGTTTTTAAGGGATTTTTTTCCACACTTAAAAGCTTTGACAGATATATAGAATTTGAATTTCTAACAGGCGTTACCAAGTTCAGTAAGGTTAGTATATTCAGCGACCTTAACCATTTAAGAGATATATCCATTTCTGAGGAATATGCAGATATATGCGGTATAACGGAGGCTGAATTAAAGAATGTATTTATGCCTGAGGTAGAGGCTATGGCTGTATCACAGGATATTTCTATTGATGAGTGCTTCACAATACTCAAGAAAACTTATGACGGATATCATTTTAATAAAAATTCCGAAGGTGTTTATAATCCGTTTAGCCTTATAAATGCATTGCAGGCAAAAGAGTTTGATTCCTTCTGGTTCAGCACAGGAACACCTACATTTTTGATAAATAAGTTAAATACGATAAAATTTGATGCAAAGAAATTTACGGACGGAAATCTTTATGCTGATTCATATGCGTTATTTGATTACAGAGCGGATAATCCCGACCCGATACCGCTTTTTTATCAGACAGGTTATCTTACCATAAAGGGCTATGATAAAAAGTTTGACAGTTACCAGCTTGGCTATCCGAATGACGAAGTAAAATATAGCTTTATAAAGAGTCTTGCACCGTCATATCTTCATAGTGAGGATGAAGAGCCACTTGATATAAGAAACTTCGGACGTGATATAGAGTCTGCAAATCTTGAAGGCATAAAGGATAGATTTACAGAGCTTTTTGCCAGACTTCCTTACGGAAATGATGAAAAATATATTGAACGAGATTTTCAAAATGTGGTTTATATAACATTTATGCTTCTCGGACAGTTTGTTCATACCGAGATGCATACCGCAAAGGGACGTGCAGACTGCATAGTTGAAGCAGATGAATATATATACATTTTTGAATTCAAACGTGATGCGGATGCGGATACCGCTCTTGAACAGATAGAGGAAAAAGGATATGCAAAGGCTTATGCGGCAGACAGCAGAAAGATTATAAAGGTCGGAGTGAATTTCGATACGGAGAGTCGTAGTATAAGTGATTGGAAAGTAGTGGAATGATTTTTAAATTTGATTTACACACGATATTTTTTTCGTAAGGTTTTTCGCTAAAAAGTGTTGACAAATAAATAAATAAATTTATAAGAAGATTTTTTAATAAAAGGCCTCTGAGGCGAAAGACCTCTGAGGCGAAGGTTTGTCTCAAGAGGTTATAGTGTGATTTATAAATCCTTCAAGACTTTTGAAGGATTTTTTTGTTTTTAAATGGAGGTTTATATGGAACATAAGAAAAGAATTGGAAAAGGATTATTAAGCTTTGTTCTGACACTGGCATTGGTTGTCGGTACGCTGTCCGGTATAGTACCGGGGACGAGTATGGTGGCGAAGGCGGACGGAACTCACACCCACGACGGCATTACCTTTACAGAGTGGACAAGTACAAACAGCCTTCCAACTACGGCGGGCAACTACTATCTTGCAAATGATGTGACGATAAGCAGCACTTGGAGTGTACCGAGTGGTACGACAAACCTGTGTTTAAATGGTCATGGAATAACAATGACAGGGTCTGCTCGTGTTATTACTATTGGTAGTGGCAAAACATTGAATTTGTATGATTGCGATACTTCAACGACGCATCATTACACGATTTCTGATCCGGCTCCGAATGGTGCTGGTCTGGCTGTTGTTAATTCATCTGGTGATAAAGCCTTTACCGGTGGATATATCACGGGTGGGGTTACTAATTCCGGTTACAATAATGGTAGTGGTGCTTGTGTTAGGTGTGATTCTGGCAATTTTAATATGTACGGCGGAACAATTATCGGTAATCAGGAAAATGCAGGAGGAAGCAGTGGGGGCGGTATAGCTAGTTTTGGCGGTTGTATCAGAATATATGGTGGTTCTGTTATTGGTAACTACGCAGTTAGTGCTGCAGGATTGTATTTTAATGGAGGGCAACATTACATTTATGGAGGAGAATTTAAATTCAACAAAGCAGGAGATGTAGGATGTGCAAATATACAAAATACACAGATACTTGGAGGTGTGTTTACAAATAACTATGAAACGGGCGGATACGGAGTAATTATAAGCTCAGCTACTTACGGCGGCAACGTAATCATAAAAGATAATCAAACGGGTGATAAAATCCAGAACGTGGCTCGTGAGGGAAGTGGTCTCAAGATTGTTGAACCATTGACAAATACAGATCCTA
>JAFSZR010000148.1 GCA_017459135.1 Lachnospiraceae bacterium
ACATTGTTTCCGAATGACAAGCTTTAAGGTACACGCATAGCTCACTGTCGTAAATGCTATGCTTTGCACCTAAAGCTTGTCATTCGGAAACATAGCTTATTTGTTCTACAAGAAGACTATACAATGCAAATTATTAAAAAATCATTAAATCCGAAAAAAGTGTTTTATTTGATATCAAGAATTTAGTTAACTGTGATATTATGATTTGATTTTTAGTCAAAAAGATTTTATAAAAATACGCCCTTGATAAATATTTCAAGGCCTATGAATATAAGAATAGAGCCACCTAAGATTGCGGCCTTTCCTGAAAGTTTTGTTCCGAAATGCATACCTATTTTTAACCCGGCAAAGCAGATTAAAAATGTAACAACCGCTATTATAAGTGCACAAATAAGTGCCATTATAAAACCGTAATCAGCTATGGTAAAGCCTACGGAAAGTGCATCTATTGAAGTTGCAATTCCCTGAAGTATAAGAGTCACAAATCCGAGTTTTGCGGCATCGGACACTTTATCATCTCCGTTTTTTTCCTTACTTCCCTTTAATCCTTCAGACATCATATCTATACCAATTATAAGCAGAAGAAAAAGCGCTATCCATGGAATAAACTTCTGAAAAGCTTCAAATTTTTCCGCAATTCTCGTAACAAGAAACCATCCGATAAGCGGCATGACGCACTGAAAGAATGCAAATGTTCCCGCAATGGTAACTTTCTTTCCCGTCTTCATCTTTGTATCATTTAAACCGTTTGCAAGCGATACCGAAAAAGCGTCCATCGCAAGACCAATGCCAAGAAGTATGCTGTTTATAATGAATGAAATATTCATATTTTTTAACCCTTTTTATATTATCTAAATAGTATCTTGCTTAAATAAAATCAAATGTCTTCAATTTTGTCTATCTTAATGTGTAAAAAGCTCGGTACTGAAATATCTTTCGCCCGTATCCGGAAGAACCGTTACAACACGCTTACCATTCCCTAAAAGCTTTGCCATACGAAGTGCCACGCAGACGTTGGTTCCGCTTGATATACCACAAAGGATTCCTTCTTTCTTGGTAAGCTCCTTGGTTGTATTTAAAGCCTCATCATCAGTAACTATTTCAACTTGAGATATTATATCCTGATTTAAAATAGGCGGAATAAGTCCGTCGCCTATACCCATCTGAAGGTGCGAACCGATTGAACCTCCTGAAAGAATCGCTGCATTTTCCGGTTCGGCTGCCCAGACAAGCGTATCGGGATTTGCTTCTTTTAAAACTTTGCCTATACCTGTTATCGTTCCGCCCGTTCCTATACCGGAACAAAAACCATCAATCTTTCCCTCTGCCTGTGCAAGAATTTCTTTGCCCGTATTTTCAAGATGTGCATTTACATTTTCATAGTTCGAAAACTGATCCGGCATAAATACCTTCGGGTCTTCTTCCTTCATCTTCTTTGCAAGATTTATACATTCGTCTATGCACTCACCAATATTGTCGTCATCGTGAACAAGTATAAGCTCGGCTCCGTACTGCTTTATGAGAAGTCTTCTCTCCTCACTTACGGAATCCGGCATAATTATTATAACTCTGTAGCCTTTAACCGCTCCGACAAGCGAAAGGCCTATGCCCTGATTTCCGCTGGTAGGTTCCACTATAATCGAATCGGGTTTAAGCACGCCTTCTTTTTCAGCGGCTTCTATCATCTTGAGTGCGGTTCTTGTCTTAATAGAACCGCCGACATTTAATCCTTCATACTTTACCAGGACTTCCGCATCCTCCGGTCCCGTCATGTTATTTAATCTTATAAGCGGCGTATTTCCGACCGCATCAAGTACAGTATTGTAAACCATAAAAACTCCTATCATTTTTCCTGTTAATTATTATATATTTTTTCTCAAACATACGTGCAATTATAACAGTATTTTTCTTGCCTGTAAACTAATACTATGATAAAATATTTTAGTATACATAAGAAGAAACCTTATTAAACACTTAATTCAAATAATCAAAAAAACGCAAAGGAGCGCCTATGAAAACACGTCGAAGAAGTCTTTCATTTAAGATCCAGTTACTGCTTTTAATAGTGGTTGTTGTAATCGTTGCAGCACTTTCTCTTATACTAAGAAGTATATTGTACAAATATCTCCTGGAGGAAAAACAGGACAGCACACGAAACATTGCTGAAATCGCGGCAAATGAAGTTGATCAGGACATATATTTATCCGCAGTAAACGACGGCGAAGAAAGTGAAGCATTTGAACTGATATTAAACACATTACGACCTTATATGGATGTTGAAGGCGTTACATACATCTATACAATGTCATTGGACGAAAATGGTGATGTATACTATGTAGTTGATGCCGACCCTGAGGATCCGGGTGAATACGGTGAAGTATACGAAGACACCACCGACATAATGCTTGATACATTTAAAGGAAGTTCAAATGCAGAGGATGAGATAACCTCAGATGACTGGGGCGATTTCATGTCAGGCTACGCTCCTATAGTTCTTGACGGAGAAGTAATCGGTATCGTAGGTGTTGACTGCGAGGTTTCTTACATAAAAGACACACTTAACAGCATCATGAAAAAATTCATAATAGTTGCCGTATGTCTTCTTTTCCTCGGAATTGTTATGGCATTTATTATGGGTAAGATGATAAGAAACAATTTCATCATGCTCAACAGCAGAATTCTTGATATAGCAAGTAACGACGGTGATCTTACAAGAAGCCTTGATATACGTACAGGTGATGAATTTGAAGTTGTCGGTGAAAGCCTTAATAAACTTCTTGAAAAAACAAGAAACACCATGAGCGTTGCTCAAAACTCATCCGCAGCCATTCGCGGTGGCTCAGGTGAAATAGCCGCTTCAGTCGGAAATGTCGGTTCAAAGATAAGCAACCTTTCAACTGCCGCTTCCGAGATTACAAAGGCTTCAAACAACTCTTTAGAAAACATGGCTCTTATGTCTGAAAATGTCAATTTTGCTATGGATAATACCGACAGCATTGAAAAGCAGCTTGCTACAACGGAAGAAATGATCGGAAAGATAGCAGAATTATCAACCGACTTAAATTCATATATAAATGACGCGGTAAATGTTCTTAAAGACAAAAACGAAAACATTTCAGGCGAATTAAATGAAAAGCTTGCCGCTGCCGAAACCGTATCCGAGATAAATGCTCTTACAAAATCCATACTTGAAATTGCGGACCAGACCAACATGCTTTCTCTTAATGCAAGCATAGAGGCCGCTCGTGCGGGTGAAGCAGGTAAAGGTTTTGCGGTTGTCGCATCCGAGATTGCCAAGCTTGCCAACGATTCAAGTGAAGCAGCGGAAAAAATCAGCGTAATCGGTGAAACCATTGTACAAACTGTTGAAGACCTCGGTGCGGTTGCAACCGAACTTCTTATGTTTGTATCCGACTATGTTACAAGCGATTACGAACAGTTCCAGTTTTTCGGAAATGAATGTTTCGAAAAGGCACAGGAAATCAACATGCGAACAAAATCAATTTACGAAAATACAAAAGCACTTAACAAGAGCATGCATGAGATATCCGATTCTGCTTCCAACATGGTTGCATTCTCGGAAGAAAGTCTTTCAAACATACACGAAATAGAAAATGCATTAATTGAAATAGACGAATCAATGAAATCGGTTAAGACGCAGACCGACAACAACCTTGATGCCGTAAACAACATGAATTCCGTTGTCGGCGGATATAAGGTTTGTTCATAATTCCGTTTTTATCAAAGTCAAATAACGTCGCATTAACAATTTTTAATGCGACGTTATTTGACTTTGCATAATTCTATCCTGTTAACGACGAGTTTTTTATCTAAATCTACGCTTTATATCTTTCATAATCTCCAAGCAATTCTATTCGATTCTTGCTTTCCGTCTTCCTTAAGATATTTTTCATATGAAACTTAACCGTATTTTCCGATATAAAAAGGCGATCGGCAACCTCGGTATTTGATAAACCTTCGGCAATCAACTTAAACACTTCCTGCTCACGCGGTGAAAGCTGACGATTTCGGCAATAATCTTCTATACCTTTTCCTTTAGCCTCTCCCGTTTCAATAGCCGGCGTATAAATCTTCTGAAACAACAGGATAAACAAAAATACCGTTGCCATAAATATCAACGCTGCCAAAAGTACAAGTACAGAAATATTATCCATAAGCTTCATACCCGAATATGCTCCTGCAGCATCGCCAAGTCGACCTGCCATAAGTCCCATACCCGCAATCCATAAAAGCTTTTCCGATTTTCCCGCAAAATCCGTAAACAGCACAACTCTGTATACCGAAAAGAAACCAAAAAATCCATAGCTTAGCATCCACACAACTATACTGCTTTCAAGACTGCTCTTAAGAACCAAAAGTGCAAACGGAAAAGCCAGCGTCGATACACAAAGCACAGCTCCCAGCTTACGGTTCTTATCATTTACTATACCTGCAAGCACAAGCCCCAATGCATAAAAGGTTCGGGTTAACTCAAGACTCACTCCATCTGCCATGTCAACAGTCGAAAAATAAAATCCCGAATTCTTTGCCATACTAAGCATAAAGACCGTAAGTCCAGCCAAAACAAGAATCTTAAAATCTATTCGACAAATATTATCCGTTTTCTCTAAATACTCCTTATTATCGCCCTCAATCCCCATTTCAACGTCATATCTTTTAATACAAATAAGTACCGAGGTCAAAACAACAACACCTGCATAAACCAAAAGCGAATAATTACTCATTATAAATTTTCCGTCATCAAATATGGAAATTATATACGAACCCAAGCTTCCCAGCCCATATCCCACGCCAAACGCAATTCCTCTGTTTTGCTGTGAAACATAGGTCACAAGCCTTGTAAGATAGAACCCTGCAACCAATCCGTGCAATACGTTCATTATATATCCGAATATCAGGCTCAATGTACCGTTAGGTGCCATTACAGCACAAGCAATCAACAAAACATCAAAAAACGACGCGGCTATAAATGGTTGG
>JAFSZR010000149.1 GCA_017459135.1 Lachnospiraceae bacterium
GCCATGGAAGAAAGTACGGAAAGGGACATGGCAATTCCGTATTTAAGCATGGTTTTAATATTCTTGCTGAATAAATAATAAAGTGAATACATAAGTACAATGATAAAAGCAATGGTAAGGAAAAGGTGTACGGTCATTGCACCGAGAAGACATGATATAAAAGCGTACAATATGTATTTGTTTTGCTTGGCGCCGTCTTTCCTGAATTCGAAAACCTTGTTTGAAAAATACAGGAGCATTATGGTAAATGTTACGCCCATAGCGTAAATTCTCAAAAATGAAGTTATATTGATGATTCCGATTCCAAAACCGTAAAGGGTTAAAACCGCATAGGAAGCGACGGTGTTTTTTGTAATATCGTTTGTTAATTTATATAGAAAGAATTGACCTATTATAAAGAAGGTTATGTTTATAATAAAACAAAACCACTTTGACCATTGCCCCGGGAAAAAAGAGCATATAATATGAAGCAACATATAATGGAGCGGTGGGTTTAAATCGCTTGCGGCATTATCGTATATTTCACGAAAAGAAAAAATCTCACTTTTATCCACACTGATATAATCGCGGAGTATGTCGGAGTCGAGCCATTCAAGACAGTTGTTAAGATTCTTGTCATCAAGGGTATAGATATGTTTATACTCCGTACTGTTTGCAAAAGCATAATTCCATATTTCGTCGGAATGATAACCGTCTTTGCGTACGGCAAAGAAAACCGAAATATAAGCGGCTTGAATTAAAATGAATATTATAAGGACTATTTTCTTCTTATCCGAAATGTTTGCTTTTGACATTTCAAAACCCTCCGAACTCACGTTTTTAAATCGTTACAATTATAGCTTTAATGCATTAAAATATCAAGCGTCAAAGAATAAGAAGGTTTGCGTATTTTTTTCTTTTATTTTATAAATGTTTGTGATATAATACAATTTAGCTAACTATGTTGAATAGGAAGGGGACGTATAATGCGATTAAGTAGCGGAAGAAAAAAGATACGTATAGGTGATTTGTTGGTTGAAGCGGGAGCTATAACTTCCGAAGAACTTGAAGAGGCAATAGCCTATCAAAAAGAAAACGGGGGTAAGCTTGGTACCGTCCTTGTTAATCAGGGATTCATAAGCCAGGAACTTTTGGTAACAGTACTTACCACTCAGATGGGAATTGATTTTGTCGAGATTAAAGCTTGTAAGCTTGATGAAGATATTCTTAAGCTTGTTCCGGAGAACCTTGTAAATAAGTATAAGGCGCTTCCTATCGGGTTTGATGAAAACAATCCTAATATTTTGAGAGTTGCAATGGTTGATCCTATGGATCTTAATGCAATAGACGATATTGGAATAGCAACCAATACACAGGTAGAACCTGTGCTTGCTATGGAAGAAGATATGAATGCTACCATAGGTAAGTATTTTGGTAGTGCTCAGGCTATGGAAGCTGCGGAACAGTATCGTAAGGAACGTGAATCCGATATGCTTTCCGAAGCCGAAGAAGAAGCATTAAATGAAGATATAGAGAATTCCCCTATAGTTCTTCTTGTTAAACAGATTATAGAAGGCGGAGTAAGACAGAGAGCTTCCGATATACATATCGAACCGCTTGAATCAAGCGTTCGTGTCAGATACAGAATCGACGGTGCATTAAAACAGGTTATGTCATATGACTATACACTTCTTTCTGCAATAAGTGCACGTATTAAAATTATCGGTGGTATGGATATCGCCGAAAAGAGAAAACCTCAGGACGGTCGTATTACCATAATGGTAGACAGATGAGAGTACGATGTCCGTGTTTCCATTCTTCCTACCGTATACGGTGAGAAGACGGTTATGAGACTTACTTCCAAGGACGGTCTTACAAAACCTAAGAGCGCACTTGGATTCGGACCTTCGGAACTTAAGGTTTTTGATGGTATCTTAAGTAACCCACACGGAATTATCCTTGTTACCGGTCCTACAGGTTCCGGTAAATCAACAACGCTTTATACATCATTAAGTGAGCTTAATACTGAAGATGTTAATATTATAACGGTTGAAGACCCTGTCGAGGCAAATATCGACGGTATCAATCAGGTTCAGGTTAACGTTAAAGCGGAACTTACATTTGCTGCCGCTCTTCGTTCCATTCTCCGTCAGGACCCGGATATAATAATGATAGGAGAGATTCGTGATGGCGAAACAGCTAAGATAGCAGTACAGGCCGCTATCACAGGACACTTGGTTGTATCGACACTCCATACTAACTCGGCTGCATCAACTGTAACACGTATTATAGATATGGGTATTGAACCTTATGTTGCGGGTGATGCGTTGGTAGGCGTTATAGCACAAAGACTTGTGAGAAGACTTTGTAACTCGTGTAAGCAGGCAAGACTTGCGGAAGATGATGAGAAGGTGATTCTCGGAGTTGATCCGGAAGACGATACGGTTGTATATGAACCTGTAGGATGTCCGCTTTGCGGAGATACCGGATATGCGGGACGTATCGGTGTTTACGAGATGATGCCGGTTTCGAAAGAACTTCAGGCGGTTATCGCAAAGGGATCAACAGCGGACGTAATTGAAAAACAGGCACTTTCGGAAGGAATGCTTACACTTAAGATGGGTGCGGCAAAACATGTACTTGCCGGCATCACATCATTGGCAGAGATGAAGAAGATTACTTACGAGACCGGTGATGAGTACTAAAATAATTATATAAAAGGAGAACTATATAATGTTAGATATGAAGGAACTGCTTGCATTTGCAGTTGAACAAAATGCATCAGACGTACACTTGGCTTGTGGTATTCCGCCAAAGCTTCGTATAAACGGTAAGCTTACCGAAGTTGAGGTTCCACCGCTTACACCTGCAGACGCTGCGGAAGCGATTGGATCAACGATGCATGAAAGACACAAAGCTATTCTTAAGGAAAGAGGAGAGGTCGACTTTTCATTTGCTGCAGCCGAAACCGGACGTTTCCGTGTAAACGTATTTATGGACAGAGGAAATATGGCAGCTGCATACAGAAAGGTAGATACCCAGATACCGAGACCGGACATGCTTGGTATACCTGATTCGGTTGTACAATTATATAAGAAGAAAAGAGGTCTTGTACTTGTAACGGGACCTACAGGTTCGGGTAAGTCGACAACACTTGCTTCTATAATAAATAAAGCAAATGAAAATCTTACGGATCATATCATAACACTTGAGGATCCTATAGAGTATGTACATAAGCATAAGAAGTCGGTTGTAAACCAGCGAGAGATTGGTATGGATACACTTAGTTACGCAAATGCCTTAAGAGCTGCACTCCGTGAGGATCCTGATATAATCCTCGTAGGAGAGATGCGTGACCTTGAGACAATTTCTACAGCGATAACCGCAGCAGAAACCGGTCACTTGGTTTTCTCGACACTTCATACAATCGGTGCAGCAACAACACTCGACCGTATCGTCGACGTATTCCCGCCGCATCAGCAGCAGCAGACAAGAATACAGCTTTCGATGGTTCTTGAAGGCGTTATATCACAGTCTCTTATCCCTACTTCGGACGGAAACGGACGAGTAGCTGCTTTCGAGGTTATGCTTGCTAACCCGGCTATTCGAAGCCTTATAAGAGAAGCTAAGACTCACCAGATACAGTCAACCATTCAGACAAGCAGACAGCTTGGAATGGTTACCATGGATGATTTCATTATGGAATTGTACAGAGGCGGCGTTATAACAAGAGATAATGCTCTTATTTATGCACAGGATCAGGTTGCAATGAAGAAACAAATGTAACCTTTTGTGCAATATTCACAAAAATAAAAAAAATATTCAATAATCTTGAAAAAATTATAACAATATTATATACTACACACAGATACATATTGTTAATAATTTATTCATAATTTATAACAAAAGGGTCGGAGGAGTAATAATGGCACAGTATATTTGCAAGGTTATGGACAAAAACGGCAAGAATAAAAGCTTGACCGTTGAAGCTGCTGGCGAAGATAAAGCCAGAGAGAAGCTTAAGTCTGAAGGTTATGTAATTCAGGAGGTTAAGGAAAAAGGCACGAAAGGTGCTAAGAAAGGAAAAAAGGTTAAAGATAAGGATCTTGCTGTTTTCTGTAAACAGTTTGTATCTGTCCTTAATGCCGGTGTTACAGTTATAACAGCCTTGGAAATGATGGCTGACCAGACGGATAATAAATCACTGCAGCAGGGCTTAAGAGATGCGCAGAATTATGTACAGAAGGGTGGTACACTTGCGGACGGCTTCAAGCTTAATCCTAAGGTCTTCCCTCCTATACTTATAAACATGACAGCTGCGGGTGAGTTATCAGGTAATCTTGAAACCGCTTTTGAAAGACTTACAACTCATTTCGAAAAGAATAACAGATTGAAGTCTAAGGTTAAAGGAGCCATGACTTATCCTATAATTATTCTTTTGGTAGTTTTGGCCGTAGTAGTATTACTTCTTATTAAGGTTATACCACAGTTCGCAGACATGTTTGCGGATATGGGTGCAGAACTTCCTGGACCTACTCAGATGTTGGTTAATTTGAGTAACTTTATGGTACATAAGTGGTATATTGTTGTGGGTATAGTTGTTGCAATTATCGCAGCACTTAAGGGCTTCGGTAAGACTGAGGTCGGTTCCGATGTATATGCTAAGATGGCTATTAAGGCACCGCTTTTCGGTAATCTTACGATTAAGTCAGCTGCAGCAAGTTTCGCTAGAACACTTAGTACACTTATGGCTTCCGGTATACCTCTTCTTGATGCTATTGAGCAGGTTGCCAAGATGCAGAATAACAAGATTATAAGAGAGGGTCTTCTGGATGCTAAGACTCAGGTAGCAAAAGGTTTACCTCTTTCAAAGCCTATAAGGGATATGGGACTTTTCCCGGCTATGCTTCCGCAGATGATTAAGATAGGTGAGGAAACAGGTAATATCGAAGACATGATGGACAAGGTTGCTGAGTATTATGAGATGGAAGTAGAAGATGCTACGGATGCTCTTACAGCAGCTATGGAACCTATGGTTATCGTACTTATGGCAGTTGTTGTCGGTGGTATAGTACTTGCTATTTACTCACCTATGCTTAAGATGTACGATGCAGTCGATAATTATTAAATTGGATATACATCGTCAGGCGAGGATGGCGATCTTATATCATATATAATTTAATCAATTTAAAGAAAGAAGGAGAAAAGATTTATGAAAAAGATGAACAACAAAGGTTTCTCATTGGTTGAGCTTATCATCGTTATAGCTATTATGGCTATACTTGCAGGTGCTATAGCTCCAGCACTTATCAGATACATTGATAAGTCAAGAAAGTCTAACGACGTTTCAAGTGGTAAGACTATTAAGACAGCAGTTGAGACTGCTATGGGTAACGAGGTAGCTTACGAAGAGCTTACTAACAATGGTTCAGGTTCAACTATCGAGGTAACTCCAAGCGGAACTACTTCAGCAGCTGTAACTTGTTCAGCAGCTACTCAGGATACTAAGGATGAAATCTTCAATAACATTGGTGAGAAGACTCCTAAGATTAAGTACAAGAAGAACGACGCTGCTAAGTTCGTTGTTACTGTAACTTCAAAGGGTACTGTTAAGGTATGGCTTGCTAAGTCTACTTATACTTTACCTTCAAATGATTGTGACACTCATGGTACAGGATGCTGGGAGCTTGCTCCAGATCTTGACAAAGAGTATCAGTAAGATCTAAATTATTACAGCAAATTCCACCTGATTCGCCAGGTGGAATTTGGCTGTGTAAAAAAGCTTATATAATTGAATATGCGTTGAAAAGGAAATATTGGATATGATTATAGATATGGAAGTAGGGGAAATTGTCCTCTTTTCTGTTGTTTTTTTTCTGTATGGCATAGTCATAGGAAGTTTTCTTAATGTTCTTATATTAAGGACACCTATTAAGGAAAGCATTACTTTTAAACGCTCGCATTGTATGAGCTGCGGTCATACACTTGCGTGGTATGACTTGTTTCCATTATTTAGTTATTTGTTTTTGGGAGGCAAGTGCAGGTATTGTAAGGAACATATTTCATGTCAATATCCTATTATTGAGGGATTGAACGGTATTTTATACATAGGATTATTCCTTGCTCATGGATTAACGGTTGAAACTATTCTTTATTGTTTATGCACTTCTTCTTTACTTGCTTTGAGCGTCATAGACGCCAGGACGCGGGAAATTCCCGTAGGATTTAATATTTTTATATTATTTTTGGGACTGATTAGGCTTTTAACAGACTTAAGTCATTGGAGTCAGTATGTAATCGGTTTTTTTGCGGTCAGCGGTTTTTTATTTCTTCTTATTCTTATTACCAAAGGAAAAGGTATGGGAGGCGGAGATATGAAACTCATGGCAGCAACCGGCTTACTATTGGGCTGGAAGCTTAATATTTTAGCATTTTTGTTGGGATGTGTACTGGCATCAGTAATACATCTTACGATGATGGCTATTAAGAAAGCAGATAGAACTATGGCCTTTGGACCTTATCTGTCTGCAGGAATTTATATAGCAATGATATGGGGTGAACAGCTTGTAGGCTGGTACCTGAGTATGTGGGCTTTTAAGTCCTTATAATTAAAATCACTGATTAGCGAGGGAGGCTATAACGAATGGCAAAAAACGGTAGAGTGTTATCAGTTGATATCACAAACGAAAGTATTACAATCATTGAGCTGACTGCTTCAGCCAAAAAGCAGACTTACATTCATAATGTAATTATTTTTGAAACACCGGAGGATTCATATGAAGACGGCGTTATCAAGGAGCCAAACAAGATTGCTGCAGCTATAAAAGAGCAATTGGCAGCAAAGGGTATTAACAATAAGAATGTTATCTTTGTTCTTTCTTCAACAAAGATTGTTAACAGAGAAGTTGTTATTCCTTTCGTAAAAGAGAATAAAATCAGAGGAATCATAAATGCAAACTCATCCGAGTATTTCCCTGTAAATATAGAGGATTACGTGGTTTCTCACTCAGTACTTGAGACAGTAACCGACGCTGAAGGCAATAAACAGTTAAGAGTTCTTGCTGTTGCAGCTCCTCAGCAGATGGTTAGATCATATTATGATCTCGGAGCTATGGCAGGACTTAACGTAGTTTCACTTGACTACATAGGTAATGCAATGCTTCAGCTTATCAAGACTCAGACTACTGCAAGTGCAACCACAATGGTAATCCAGTTAGGAAGCGAGTCAACCGTACTTAACATAGTACAGGGCGATAACCTTCTTCTTCAAAGAACAGTACCACACGGTACTAACCCTGTTGTAAATGTTGTTATGGATGAAAAGGGTGTTGATGCTACTACAGCAATGACTCTTCTTCAGAATGACAGACTTATAACTGTTGATTTTGATGATAATGAAACAACAGGAGCTTTCAGATACTTAATAAACAATATCGGACGTGTAATGGACTTCTATGCTTCACGTAATCCGGATAAGCCTATTGAGGATGTATTCCTTACCGGCGACGGTGCTCTTATCAGAGGTATAGACGGACTTTTCAAGGTTCAGTTAAATGTAAATACAAGAATTATGGACAGCTTGTACAATATCAAGTTTGATCCAAGCATAGATTTAAAGGTATACAACCCTGTATATCTTGTAACTCCTATCGGTGCTGCATTTGCACCTATGGATTTTGTTCCTCAGGATTCATCAAAGGCTAAGAGCGAGGCAGGCGGAAACGGTGCAACAATTGCATGTGCTGCGGTATTTGTAATAGCTGCTATCGGTGCCGCTGTTATGGCATTTATGTCAATTAAGGCAAAGAACGATGCTGAGTCAAAGAAGGAACAGCTTGAGCAGGATATCGCAAGAATAAGCGATATAGAGCAGGTTGTTAATGAGATGAATGCTGCAGAGTCAAGATATGTTGATGCTGCAACTATGTACAACACAACCTACAGCTTAAATGAGAATGTTAGAACATTTATAGCAAATCTTGAGGAAAAGATTCCTACTAATGTAGTGGTAACAAGTTTCACAAGTAATGCAGAAGGCGTAACTATTCCGTGTGTATCAACCAGCTGGGATGGAATCGCAGACTTTATTATGCAGCTTAAGACTATTGAATGTGTAGAAGATGCTTATGTTTCAAGCATAGCCAAGGCAGACGGAACATTTATCTTCACGGCAACTGTAAAGTATGTCGATGTAAGAACACCTGAAGAACTTGGTATTGTAGGCGAAGAAACAACAGAAGAAGCTGAATAGTAAAGGGGGTTGAGTAATATGACACAAGGAAATTTAAGAATAATATTAATTTTACTCGCTGTTTTGGTTCTTGGCGGAGTTTATATGTATGTATATAAGCCAAATATGGATGACAAGAAGTCTCTTGACGGTGAAATTGAAACTTTAGATGCAAGATATAACGAATTAAAGGCTATGGAAGTTCACAGAGATGAGTACATTGCAAAGACTGCAGAGTACAATGAGAAGTTCCAGGAAGCTATAACTGTATTCCCTGCAACTCTTGATCAGGAACTTTCTGTTATGTTCATGAAGGGTATTGAGAAGGATCAGGGTGACCTTCAGTTTGATATCTCAACAGTAGGTCTTGGAAGAGAAGAACTTTTCTATACACTTGGAAATTCTGAGGCGGTAGATGATTCTTCATATGAGTGCTATAAGGCAGCGTTCCCTATTGCTTACTCAGGTTCTTACGAAGGAATCAAGGATCTTCTTGATTATGTAATGGCATATAAGTACAGAATGAATGTTACAGAGTTATCAATTATCCGTGATGATAATGGTTATGCAGGTACAATCAACCTTAGCGCATATTGTGTAAAGGGTGAAGACAGAGAAGCTGATACTTGTACAACAGATGTTCAGAACGGTGTTGATAATATCTTCCTCGGAGGAGCTGATGCAAGTGTTCCTTCATCAAGCGCAAATGTATCTTCAAGTGCAAATGATGTTAAGATTACTATTGTTAATGCTAACAATGATGCAGGTGACGGAATCACAGTAGCAGCAGGCGGAAAGACCGCTTCAAGCGCTGATAATAAAGAAGTAGCTGTAGATGTTAAGATTGAGGAAAAAGATGGAAAGAAGGTAGCAACAGTTTCAATCGGCGGTGATGACTTAACTGTTGATATCGATGATTCACAAACAAGCTTCAGAATTTATGTTGCTTCTTCAAAGAGAGTAGACGCTGATGATACTAACGGAGTTAAGCTCAATGTATCGAACAGCACAGATATTGCAGTAGATGTTAAGGTTGACGGAGATGACAGCACATCACCAAGATTTACTATGGGAACTAAATCCGGCACTGTTAACGTAAATTAAGAGAGGATGAGGATTTATGGCAAGAAAAAACAATAAAGGTTATTCCATAATCGAAATAATCATTGCCATTACCATACTGTCGTTACTTCTTGTACCGATAGTAACTCAGATAAGTCAGACATTTAAAACCAGCCGTATGGCTAAACAACAGCAATATGTTACCGATAATGCAGTTTATCTTATGGAGGACTTTCAAAAGTCCTCCTTGGATGAACTTGAAGCAAAGTATAGTGGTGGTGAAAACTCAATAGTAAAAAAAGAGGAAAGCGTTACCTGTACAGTCTATTTAGTAAATAGCGAAAGCGGAAACGTTGAATCAACTTCTAAAGAAGTTAAGTATCATGCATATAGATACAATCTTGAAAAGGTAAAACTTGGACCAGAAAAGAAGGAGTATGAAAGATATGTTATACTTGACGATCTTGATACAGCATTAAAGGGAACAGTTGCTGAGGGAACTCAGGGATATACGATGGCTAAGATGACGTCCGCACCGACCGGATTTGTATTAAACAGCGAAGGTTTTGCTGTTAAGTATAATGATAAAGGTTTTGTGGAAGCGGCAGTATGTGAAAAGACTCCGCTTGTAGAGAATCCTAATGATGTCAATCTGGGTAATATGCAAAATATGGATAGTTCAAAGGTTGCTATAGTTCCGGGAACTTCAGCGAACTTTGACAGTCAGGCAAGTAAAGAGTTTTTTGCTTTGGCTATGGAAGACCTTAGAAGAACTGATCCTAAATCATGGAAGCAGGCTATGAATCATGCAGATAGTGATAGTGTGCTTAATCAGGATTACAGTCTGAAAAATAACATCAAGCTTACAAAAATATATATTGATAAGAAAAGTGATACAAAAGATTATTATGTTGTAAGTGTCGATGTATATTACTACAATTCAAAATTAAATAAAACCATAAGCTATAATGCTTTTTCACAAAAGTTTTATACTAATGAATGTCCGGCAACATATTTTGAATATCAGCCGTATGCTGCGGAAGTTGGTACGGGAGGTGTGATTTACGCCGCTGATGACTATATAATGGTTGATAATTATGTACCGGATGCTAAGATTTATCTTTACAGACCGCGAAATGACCAGATGACGGCAACAAACAGTGAATTGATTGGCTATCTTGAGGATTCAAAGTGTTATACTTTTTATCGGCAAAAAGGCTCTAGCAATACCGTAAATATTCATTTGTGTAATCTGAATAATAAGGATGATGCACCGTCAAATGTTTATACAAATATTGATACTTCAATATTTGATGTGACGAAAATATCAGATTCGTTGTTTGCTGAGGTTGTATCAAATGATTCCACTGCAAAAGAAAGAACAGATTATACGGGACTTAAGACTTTAGCTGAGGATGAAAGATTTGAAAGTAGATTGTATACAATAACTGTTTCGTTATCTCCTAAAGATGATGAAGCTGGAAGCAATGAAGTTATGTTTACCGGAGCAAAGGGGGAAAATTAGTTGAAAAAATTCAA
>JAFSZR010000150.1 GCA_017459135.1 Lachnospiraceae bacterium
AGTTGTTTCAATTTATGTGCATTATTAAACTATACAACGAAAAGATAGCACTATTTTAATAAACTTAGGAGAATATTTATGTATAGGGACGTCATCAATAATCTTTTGGCCTGGTATGAAGAAGGTCACAAAGGAATATTATATGTAAAGGGAGCTTACGGCGTTGGAAAAACATGGACAGTAAAGGACTTTGCCAAGGCTTATTATAATGATTTGAAATCTGTGGATTGTTACAAAAACGCTGCATTTAAAAACATTATAACCCGAAAAATCGATAAGGATAATGACGAGGACGACGTTTCTATCGAAACAAAAATATCCGATGTTGATTTTATACTTGAACAGCATTTCGGAACACATGATTTTTCGGATTGTCTTTTGATATTTGATGAGATACAAAATATTCCGGACGGAGCCGAATTCTTCTTGGAATACTCAAAGGCTCACCCGAATTATAATATATGCCTTATTTCGTCTTCCATGAACGTAACGGAATTTGAATATACACATATGGATATTTTTACCATTATACGTATGCGTCCTATGACGTTCGAAGAGTTTATGATTGCAAATCAGGCAAATGAATTGCTTGCTCTTATCGAAAATGATAAAAACAAAAAAATAAAAAAAGATGACGAGGAAAAAATTCTTTCTCTTCTTCGTGATTATATGCTCACGGGCGGAATGCCGGGTGTTATAAAGGCCTTTTTAAAGGACCGCGACTACTCCGTCATAAAACCCGAACAGCAAAAGCTTTTGGACGAGTATGAAAAACGTATACGTAAAGCATTTTCATTTGCATTATCCCAGCGTGCCGTAAGAATCTGGGCAAGCGTACCATCGCAGCTCACACACGACAACAAAAAGTTTATGTATCGTTTTGTCGATCCAAATGCACGTGCAAGAGAATATTATAACGCAACCCAATGTTTATTGGATCTCGGTTTTGCAAGAAAGCTTCCTCGTGTTAAGGAATGTGTTCTTCCTCTTGAAGATCATATCGACGAAAAATCTTTTGAGCTGTTTATGATTGACCATGGATTGTTAAGAACCGCACTTAAGCTTGACATAAATGATGAGCTTACTCTTACGGACATCTTTACCGAAGCAAACGGTGCCGTAGCCGAGCAATACTTATTCCAGGAATTAAGTCATAAAGTAGGATTTTTATACTATTGGGTTTCGGGCGCAACGGCAAGAGTTCCGTTCATATATGAAAGCGAAGACAACCTGGTCCCTGTTGATATAAGATTTAAGATTAACAGAAAAGCACAAAACATCAAATCTTTCAGAGAGAAAAATCAAAATACGGAGTTCTCACTTAAGGTTTCTCTTGAGCAGGTGGGACTTAACGGAAAGATTCTTAATGTTCCGGCATACGGAATACATTGCTTATAAAAGTATATAAATAAAAAAGGGCTTAACGCCCTTTTTTTATTGTTCTAAACCATCATCTTTTAAATCTTCCCAGTTTTGATCTTCTTGTTTTGAATCAGCCCCAATATCAAAATTAAGTCTCTCTTCTTCAATTACCAACGGCCTGTCCATTATTCGGGTATTAATATTTAGAATGTATTCTCCCAAAAGACCTATGAAGAACATTTGCACCGCTCCGATAAGAAACATACCTATGAGTATAGGTGCAATACCCATCGGGAACTTATACCACATAGTAAGCTTCAGGATTAAAAATACAACCGCTCCCGTAAAACTCAGCGCCGAAAATATAAATCCGAAAATAGTCGCAAGTCTTAAGAACACCTTAGTGTAAGATGTGATTCCAAGCATTGCAGTGTCATAAAGATTCCAAAAGCTTCCCTTACTCTTTCCGCTTTTTCTTTCCTGCTGCGTATACTCTATTTCTTTTCTCTTATATCCGAGCTCCGCAACAATACCCTTTATATAAGGCATCGGGTCATGCAAATCTCTTAACACCTGAATAAAGTCTTTATCATATAAACCAAAGCCAGTAAAATGTTCAATCTGCTCAACCGTTGCAAATTTACCTATAAGCTTATAATAACAGCTTCTTAAGAAATAAAAGAACTTGCTCTCTTTACTGTTATTCTTTATACCTACTACAATCTTGTATCCGTTTTCCCACTCTTCAACGAACTTCGGAATCATTTCAACAGGTTCCTGAAAATCCGCACAAAGAAGAACGGTACAATCTCCGGTTGTCTGCTGTAATCCGTAAATCGGCGAACGCATCCATCCGAAATTATTGGCATTAAAAATGGCTTTTACATTTTTATTCTTTTTACATATTTCTCTTAACTTCACTCTTGTTGTATCTTTAGAATTATTATCGATAAAAATGAGTTCGTAACTGTAATTCTTTAATTCATTTTGAAATAGATTATCTATAGCCGCAGCCATAGGTTCGACATTACCCTCTTCATTATATGTAGGCACGAGAACACTTATTTTTTTCATTTAGCGGTTTCCTCCCATTGTAAAATAAAACCTTCACCGTAATTATACCATACACTGAATATTATTGCAGAAAACTTTCAACGGTTCTCCTAAATCCCTCTTCTACCGAAAACTTAGCGCTCCAGCCCAATCCTTCGAGTTTATCCGTACTGTATACCGGATGCATATTATGAGGATTTTCCATATAGGACTTATCATGCTTTTCATATACTGCCGAAAGCTTTTTTTCGGGATATAAATTACAAAGAATCTCGGCAAGCTCGCGAATGGAACATCTGCCTTCTCTGTTCGCAACATTATATGCTTCACCGTCCGCGCCTTTTAGCAATACATAGAAGTATCCCAAAGTCGCATCGGCTATATAACAAAATACCCTTGTTGCAAGTCCTGTACTTTTTATAACTATATTTTTATTATTAACTATATTTGAAACAAATTCCGAAAAAACACGATTATCATTTACCAGGTCCATTCCCGGACCGTAAGTATGCGACGGGCGAACCATACGTGTCGGAATACCGTACTGATGCTGCCAGCATTTACACATAGTCTCCGCGGCTCTTTTTCCTTCACCGTAGCAGCTTCTTACATCTGCCGGATCAAGGTATCCTCCGTCGTCTTCAAATATCTCTTCCTTTTCAAGCTTTCCGTAAATCTCACCACTGCTAAAAAGAAGATATCCACTGACATTATGTTTTTTTGCAAGTTCAAGTGTATTATATGTCCCGAGCACATTAGGCTTCATTACATCTGCCGGGTTTGTACTGTAAAACTGCGAACTTGCCGGGCTTGCTCCGTGAATAATATAATCCAAATCTTTTTCAAACTCTATCTTATCGGATACATCACCTAAAACAAAGTTAAAATAAGGTCTGTCAACATATTCACCGAACCTGTCCCTTAATTTTTTTTCACTTCTTACAAGAGCATTAATCCGGATATTATAGCCTTTATCTTCATTCAAATATATTAACATATATACCATATACGAAGGCAGCATACCATATGCTCCCGTTATAAAAACAGATTTATCTTTTAATGCTTCCCACAAAGATAAATCATAGTTATATATGTATTCCATATCCTCATAAATAATTTTATTCATAAACGCATCTCCCAAAATGTGTTTTACTCATAATATCCCGGATATAAGGGGCCGTTACAGCCCCTTTATTTCATAAATCTAATTAAGCTCATCCAAAGTCTTCTCAAATGACGGAATGAATTCTTTTACAAAATCCTTAACCTCAGGAAGCTCTTCACCAAGTTTTTCAACTGCTTTGCTTATGGTTTCTTTAGCCTTTACAAATTCCCTGTTACCGGTTTTTTCTTCTTCCATGCACTTAATAAGTGCCGAAAGCTTATCCGCGGCCTTAACCAGGCGCCATTCATATTTCTTTTCATCAGTCTTAAAGAAAATGTCCACATAAGCAGATCTTATATCATCGGGAAGCTGACCGAGAAGCTTTTTATTGGCTCTTTCCTCTATTGATTTATATGCTTCCTTAATATCCTGATTATAATACTTTATCGGAGTTGGCATATCACCCGTAATAATCTCGGACGCATCGTGATAAAGACCCGTAACCGCAGCATAATCCGCATCAAGGTTTTTATCGTATCTGACATTTCCGATGATACAAAGAGCGTGCGCAATCATACTTACATCAAGCGAATGTTCCGAAAGATTTTCCTCTCTCGTGTTACGCATAAGTGCCCATCTGTTTATATATTTCATTCTGGCAATAGTAGCAAAAAAATTATATTCCATAATGATTTATTCCTTTACAAGTAAATCTTCACCGTCTTCGTTTTTGGTCTTAAGCTTAGTACCCTGATACTTTTCAAAAAGCTCAACAAATTCCTTACCGGAAATGTTTTCTTTTTCCATAAGAACCTTCGCTATGGCATCAAGGGTATTTGAATTTTTCTTAAGCAGCTTTAATGCCTTTTCGTAAGATGCTTTAATGAGATTCTTAACTTCATTATCCACCTTTGTTTCGGTTTCGGCGGAACAGTTAAGCACACGTCTTCTGTCAAGATATTCGCCTGTGATACCCTCAAGCTGTACCATACCGAACTTATCCGACATACCGTACATGGTTATCATGGTTCTGGCAATGTTTGTAGCTTTCTCTATATCATTTGATGCTCCGGTTGTAACAGAATCAAACTTAAGCTCTTCGGCAGCACGTCCCGCAAGACAGATGACGATTTCTTCCTCAAGCTCTTTTCTTGTTTCAAGCTGCTTTTCCTCTTCAGGAACCTGCCATACATATCCGAGTGCACCGTTTGTTCTCGGAACTATGGTTATACGCTGTACCGGAAGTGTATTTTTCTGAAGTGCCGCTGCAAGTGCATGTCCGGTTTCGTGATAAGCAACTAT